>DASYHX010000185.1:0-3751 GCA_035998065.1 Pseudorhizobium sp. | reverse complement strand
ACGGAGCGACAACCGAGGCGGGAGCAACGGGCTTGGGTGCAGATCCCGTGCTTTGAACTTTGGCCGCGGGTGTTCGGCTCGCCGGCTGCGTACCCAGATCGAACTGACGCAGCAGGCTGTTCAGGGCTTCGGCCTCGCCGGCCAGCGAATGGCTTGCCGCAGTCTGCTGTTCAACCATGGCAGCGTTCTGCTGCGTACCTTGGTCCATGGTGTTCACGGCCAGGTTGATTTCCTGAAGGCCAGTCGATTGTTCGCGGGTGGAGATGACGATCGCTTTGATGTGTTCGCTGATCTCCTGTACCTCACCAACAATTGCTTCCAGCGCCTTGCCGGTTTCGCCCACAAGAGCCACGCCCGAATCCACCTGATCCGAGGAGGTGGTGATCAGTGACTTGATTTCCTTTGCTGCATTGGCGGAACGCTGGGCAAGTTCGCGCACTTCCTGAGCGACCACTGCAAAACCCTTACCGGCCTCGCCGGCGCGCGCCGCTTCCACGCCCGCATTGAGCGCCAGCAGGTTGGTCTGGAAAGCGATGTCGTCGATGACGCTGATGATCTTGATGATCTCCCCGGAGGACTTAGAGATTTCGCCCATTGCGCTCACGGCGCGCCGGACCACGTCACCGGATTTTTCAGCGCCGGCGCGGGTTCGCTCGACGCGCTGGCCGACATCCTCGGCGCGCATGGCGGCATCCTTGACGGTGGTTGTGACTTCCTCCAGGGCGGCGGCCGTCTGCTCGACCGAAGCCGCCTGCTGTTCCGTTCGGCGGGCGAGGTTGTCGGCGGCCACACGGATCTCATCGGCGCCGGCATTGATGGCGGCAGCATTGGAACCCACCGACTGAAGGGCAGCCTGCAACTTCGAGGCCGCTTCGTTGAAGTCCGTGCGCAGGCGGTCCAGATTGCCCGCGAACGGTGCTTCAATGCGGTACGCGACATCACCGTTCGAGAGCCCGGCCAAAGCCTTGGCGAGTGAGTCGACGGCAAACTCAATCTGCCTTGCTTCTTGTGCCTTCAGTTCGTCGTTGCTCGAGCGGTCGCGTTCGGCCGCAGCGCGGGCCGCTTCGCTGTCGCGCTCCAGACGGCGCTTCTCGATGGCCGCATCCTTGAAGACTACAACCGCCTGAGCCATGTGACCCACCTCGTCACCGCGATCGAGCGCCGGGACCTTGATGTCATGGTTTCCACCGGCGAGCTGCGACATGGCCTGCGTCATGCCGACGATAGGCGTGACGATGGCACGTGACAATGCCCAAACCAATCCCGTCGCAATGACGGCCGCCGCGGCGCCTCCGATCAGCAGCGCCATCATCACGTTCCACTGCGCAGCTTCCTGGCGTGCCTGCATGGCGTTGGTGAGTGCGGTCACCTCACTCTTGATCTTCGTCGCGGCTTGGCGGAACGAGTCCAACTGGCCCTTCGTGCCAATTGCAACGATCTCTGAAATGGATGCCTGGGTCGTCTTGGCAGCTGCCATCTGCGGCTCGCTGAGCTCCCTGTGGAAAGCATCGGCGGCGGCGCGCATCTGGTCGAGAGAGGCAATAAGTCCAGGCTGATTGGCGGCCGCCGTCTTGGCTTCCTCGATTTCCCTAAGCATCTTCTCGCGCTCGGCGAAAACCGCGTTGTAGGTGCTATCGCTTCGAAACAGAAGGTAGCCGCGTTGATTGACGGCCTGCTCGAGGAGGGCTTCCAGCGCACTGTCTACATGGTGGAGGATGCTGTTTGCCTTCGTCTGCTCCACAGACGCGCGGGTCGATTGCACCACCTGCCAAAAGACGCCCGCCGATGCCAGAAGGCAGATGGACATGACTGCGGCAAAGGTGCCAATAAGCTTCTTGTTCAAGGAGAGATTTCGGAGTGACATGTTTTCCGCCATAAATGACTGCGAGATCCGACGTCCGAAATAATTTCGGGCGGTCGGCAACAGTGGCGCCAGATCCTCGGCGCTGCAGAACAGAATCGCATCCGCCTTAAAATTCCATTGAAAAGCCGGCGGCCATTCTCGCTTAAGCCTTCCGCCGGCAGGGCCAGCCCATCAGACCCCTTGCACAACGGGGTAAAGCGACCCATTGAGACATGATGTCGCCTATCTCACCGCCGCAACGGCTCGATCAGTTGCTCGTCTCCCTCCGCTTCTTCGAAAGCCGGTCGCGTGCCCGTGACGCCGTGGTGCGTGGGACCATCAAGGTCAACGGAGAAACCGTCACCAAGCCGGGTCAGACCTTCACACGCGACGTTGTTCTGGAGATTGAAGATCCCGCGCAGGGCTACGTCTCGCGTGCGGCGCTCAAGCTGATCGCGGCGCTGGACTACTTCAAGCTGACGGCCTCCGGCAGATCCTGCCTTGACGTTGGCGCCTCTACGGGTGGTTTCACTCAGGTTCTTCTGGAGCGCGGTGCAGCGCACGTGACAGCCCTCGATGTGGGGCATGGCCAGATGCACCCATCGCTCCTCGACGATCCGCGAGTGACGAATCTGGAAGGATTGAATGCGCGGGAGCTCGCCCGAAGGGATCTCAACGGCAGACCTGTTTCCCTTGTCGTTTCAGACGTCTCGTTCATTTCGCTGAAGCTCGCGCTGCCGCCAGCGTTGAACATGGCAGAATCCGGTGCCATATGCGTGCTTCTCGTGAAGCCACAATTCGAGGCAGGACGAGACGCAATTGGCAAAGGCGGCCTACTCAAGAAACCCGAAACGGCACCGGCAATCGCCGCTGATCTCGAGCGCTGGCTAACGGATGACATCGGCTGGGCCAGCCTCGGCGTGATCCCCTCCCCCATCTCGGGCGGCGACGGCAACCAGGAGTTCCTGCTTGCAGGACGAAAGACATGACGACAGAGACTGTTACCATTACACGTTTGGGCGCCAAGGGCCACGGAATCGCATACGGGCCGAACGGGCCAATCTATGTTGCTCATGCGTTGCCCGGGGAAACGGTCGCAATAGCCCTCAACGGCAACCAAGGCACGCTGCTATCGACCTCGGCTGCCTCCGCCGAACGAGCTGTGCCGCCATGCCGGCATTTCAACCCGGATCGTGACGCCTGCGGCGGCTGCGTGCTGCAGCATCTCGCTGATGCTCCCTACCAGGCCTTCAAGCGCGATCTGGTAGTCGATGCCTTGAAGGCTCGGGGGCTCGATGTTCCCGTTGCGCCGTTGATCGCCTGCTCGTTGGGGCAGCGCCGACGCGTGGTCTTTTCTGCGCGCCTCACGGAAAAAGGCCTGCTGATGGGTTTCAACCGCGCCGAAACCAACCACATCATCTCTGTTGAGGAATGTCCGATCGCCTCATCCGGGATCATCGGGCGTTTGGCTGCGATCCGAACTGTCGCTTCAGCGCTTGCCGGCAGCTCAGAGACCTTCCGGGTGACGGTCACGGAGACGCTTTCGGGACTGGATCTGGCTGCTGAGGGACCGAAGCCAGTGGCAGAAAAACAGCGCAGGCGGATCATTGAAACCGTGCTGGCCGCGAAGGGCATTGCTCGCGTCTCCTTCAACGGAGAAATTCTCGTCGAGCCGCAGAAGCCGCTCGTCGATTTTGGCGGGTCTCTGGTCTCCCCTCCTCCCGGTGCTTTCATGCAGGCAACGAGGGAGGCCGAGGATGCAATAGCGGAGCTTGTGCTTTCCCACATGGGAAAAGCGAAGCGTGTGCTAGACCTTTTTGCCGGGTCCGGCACATTCGCTCTTCGTCTTGCCAGGAAGGCGCGCGTCCATGCCGTGGAGGGCGAGGAGAAGCCGTTGAAAGCGCTCGA
>DASYHX010000119.1:0-14254 GCA_035998065.1 Pseudorhizobium sp. | reverse complement strand
GCGCCGACGAGCGTGCCCCACAGATTGCCGACGCCGCCGAACACCACCACCATGAAGCTGTCGATGATGTAGCTCTGGCCGAGGTTCGGTGAGACGTTGTCGATCTGGCTGAGCGCTACGCCAGCGATACCGGCGATGCCGGAACCGAGCGCGAAGGTGAAGGCGTCGACCCATGGCGTGCGGATGCCCATGGACGACGCCATGCGCCGGTTCTGCGTCACCGCCCGCATCTGCAAGCCGAAAGAAGATTTCTTCATCAGCACCAGCAGGGCAAAGAAGATCGACAGCGAGAAGAGGATGATCCACATCCTGTTCCAGGTGACGGTCATACCACCAAGGGGGAAGGAGCCGGACATCCAGGATGGATTGCCCACTTCCTGATTGGTTGGTCCGAAGATCGACCGCGTCGCCTGTTGCAGGATCAGCGAGATGCCCCAGGTCGCAAGCAGCGTTTCCAGCGGTCGTCCGTAGAGAAACCGGATGACGCCGCGCTCGATCAGCAACCCGACAAAGCCGGTAACGAGGAAGGCGACCGGCAAAGCGATCGCCAGCGACCAGTCAAACAGATGCGGTGCACTTGTGCGGATAACCTGCTGCACCACGAAGGTTGAATAGGCGCCGAGCATCACCATTTCGCCATGAGCCATGTTGATGATGCCCATGACGCCGAAGGTGATGGCAAGCCCTATGGCCGCCAGAAGAAGGACGGAGCCGAGCGACAGGCCGTACCAGATGTTCTGTGCCATGTCCCAAAGGGCGAGTTCACCTTCCAGCCTCCCAATTGCCGCGTTGAGTTCTTCCTGGAGAGATGGATCCAGCGTGCCGGCCGTGGACATCAGGATGCTGATCGCGTTGCGGCCGCCCAGACCGGCGATTGTTTCGATTGCTTCGCGTTTGGCTTCCGGCGGACGATCGGAGGACAGGAGCGATACGGCACGCGCCTCGACCATGCGGGCTTTCACCTCGGGATCGGTCTCGCGCTCCAGCGCCGCCTCGACCAGATCGAGGTTTTCAGCGCTCGGGGAGGCAAGCACGGAGCTTGCTGCCTGCAGGCGCACGTTGCGATCGGGGCTGAGCAGCGTCAGCCCGCCAAGCGCCGAGCGGATCACGCGCCGCAGGTTGTTGTTGACCCTGATCTTCGTCATGGCGCCCTTGGCGACCTCGCCGGCGCTTTCGCCAGTCAGCGGGTCGATCAGCGCGAGCTTGGAGCCGGCCGCCTTGGTGATGAAGACGGCGTCGTCGGACTTGCGGGCATAGAGATCACCTTCCGCGAAGGCCTCGAGCGCCGGCACCACGCGCGGATCCGCGGAGGCCGCCAACTGCCCGACGATTTTTTCCGCCTGCTTGAAATTGGCCCCGGCCAGGGATTGGACGAGCTGCCTGCTGTCACTCTGGGCAAGGGATGGCATTGCCAAGGTCATCAGGAGAAAGAGCAGCAGCGCCGCTTTGCGCATGGTCGCTGCAATCGGTGTCTTCGGCATGGTTGTCCCCCTTCACGGGTCACGGGCGAAGATGTCTCCGCCCGTGACGATGTCAGATCAGACGCAGGTGAGGATCAGCTACCCTTGCCGCCGCACTTGCCGGTGGCGACGTTGAAGTTGCCGCACTCCATCGGCTTGCGCCAATCAGCAATCAGGTCCTTGGAGTCCGGGAGATAGTCAGACCATTCGTCGCCGACGACGGCTGGCGTCTCCTGCACAACTTCAAACTGGCCGTCGGCCTGGATCTCGCCGATCAGCACTGGCTTGGTGATGTGGTGGTTCGGCATGACTGTGGAATATCCGCCGGACAGGTTGGGGACAGCAACGCCGATGATGCTGTCGAGCACGGCATCGGTATCCGTGGTACCGGCAGCTTCAACCGCCTTTACCCATGCATTGAAGCCGATATAGGCCGCTTCCATAGGATCGTTGGTGACGCGCTTTTCGTCCTTGGTGAAGGCATGCCAGGTCTCGATGAACTCGGCATTGGCTTCGCTTTCGACGGATTGGAAGTAGTTCCAGGCTGCAAGGTGACCGACCAGCGGGCCAGTGTCGAGGCCGGCAAGCTCTTCCTCGCCGACGGAGAAGGCGACGACCGGAATGTCTTCGGCCTTCACGCCCTGGTTCGCGAGCTCCTTGTAGAAGGGAACGTTGGCATCGCCGTTGATGGTGGAAACCACGGCGGTCTTCTTGCCCGCAGACCCGAAGTTCTTGATGTCCGTCACGATCGTCTGCCAGTCGGAATGACCAAATGGCGTGTAGTTGATCATGATGTCATCCTCGGCCACACCCTTCGACATCAGGTAGGCCTTGAGGATCTTGTTGGTTGTCTGCGGATAGACGTAGTCGGTACCGGCGAGTACCCAGCGCTCGACGCCTTCGGTCTCCATCAGGTAGTCGACGGCCGGAATGGCCTGCTGGTTGGGTGCCGCACCCGTATAGAAGATGTTACGCGAGGATTCTTCGCCCTCGTACTGGACGGGATAGAAGAGGATCGAGTTTAGCTCCTCGAAGACCGGCAGGACGGACTTGCGCGAAGAAGAGGTCCAGCAGCCGAACACGGCAGCAACCTTGTCCTGGCTGATCAACTGGCGAGCCTTCTCGGCAAAGAGCGGCCAGTCGGAGGCTGGGTCGACGACGACTGCCTCGATCTGCTTGCCGAGCACGCCGCCTTTCTTGTTCTGCTCTTCGACGAGCATCAGCATGGCGTCCTTCAGCGTCGTCTCCGAAATCGCCATCGTGCCCGACAGCGAGTGCAGTACGCCGATCTTGATCGTGTCTTCCTGGGCAAAGGCCCCATGGAAGGCAGTGGTGGACAGCGCGGCTGCAAGCAGCACACCGCCGAGTTTTACGGAAATCTTCATGATCGAACCCCTCTTTTTGTTCGTTCGCAGCCGGAAGCGGAAAACTTGACCAGTGCTGAGGGAACTATCCGATGCTGCAGCGCAAACCCGTATACGTAGAATGACGTACCGGAGGGGGAGAAGAGGGAAGACCTGCGGCGATAACCGGAGGAATCTCCGTTGACAGCGGATGCACCTCGTCTGAAATGACGACAACACGGGAGGATCAGATGGATGTGGTGACGATCGGCTTCACCAAAACGAGCGCTGAGAACTTCTTCGGCCGTATTAAGGCTGCAGGGGTCAAGAAGGTGATCGACGTTCGCCTGCACAACAGTTCTCAGCTCGCGGGCTTTGCCAAGGCCGACGACCTGCCGTTCTTCCTGAGAGAGCTCTGCGGCGCACACTATGCACATGAGCCCCTGCTGGCGCCGACGGAAGAGATCATGACATCCTTCAAGAAGCTGAAGGGCGACTGGAACGTCTTCCGCGAAGCCTTCCTTCGCCTCATGGCAGAGCGGAAGATCGAGAGCCAGTTCAAAGCGGAGGTGTTCGACGACGCCTGCCTTCTTTGCTCGGAAGACAAGCCGCACCATTGCCACCGCACGCTGGTCTGCGACTACCTGAACGGCAAATGGGGCGGGCGGCTTTCTGTCAGGCACTTGTGATCCTGCTTCGGTAGGGCTTGCAAATCCCTCGCCCGCACAGGAAAGTGCCCAATCTGCAATCACATCACCTCGGGCGCTAGATATTAGGCATGGCCGCACGGCAACGCATCATACCGATCAGGCGCGAGTACAACCGCTGGGTCGCAGACCAGACGCTGGAAGACTATGCGCTGCGGTTCACTGCCAAGAGCGCCCGGCGCTTTTCCTCCAGCCGCATCTCGCACACCGCCATCGGCGCCATCTCCTTTCTTGCGCTGGAAGCAATCGGCGGCACCATCACCCTCTCCTACGGCACGACCAACGCCTTCTTCGCCATCATCGCCGCGGCAGTTGCCATGCTGGTCGTCGGGCTGCCAATCAGCCGCTACGCGATCCGCCACGGCGTCGACATTGACCTTCTGACCCGCGGCGCAAGCTTCGGCTATATCGGCTCGACCGTCACATCCCTCATCTACGCCGCCTTCACCTTCATGCTGTTCGCGATCGAGGCTTCGATCATGACCGGTGCGCTGGAACTTGCGTTCGGCATCCCGCCCTGGATCGGCTACATCATCAGTGCCGTGGTCGTGGTTCCTCTGGTGATCTACGGCGTGCGGCTGATCTCCCGCTTCCAGCTGGTGACGCAGCCATTCTGGATCGTCCTCAACATCCTGCCCTTCCTCTTCATCGCCTTCCTGGACTGGGAGAAATTCGACCTCTGGCGCGCCTTTGCCGGCATCGATCATTCGAATGCGCAGATCGGCGGGGCTGCCCCCTTCGACCTGCTGGAGTTCGGTGCGGCATCCGCCGTGATCCTCGCGCTGATGCCGCAGATCGGCGAGCAGGTGGACTTCCTGCGCTTTCTTCCAGCTGAGGGCCAGCGGAAGTGGCGCCACCGGCTTGCCGTGTTTCTCGCGGGCCCGGGCTGGGTGGTGGTCGGCGTACCAAAGCTACTGGCAGGCTCCTTCCTCGCAGTTCTCACTCTGTCGACCGCTGTGCCGGTGCGGGAAGCCGCAGATCCGGCCCATATGTATCTCGCCGCCTTCGGCTACATGATCCCCAACGAAACCGCCGCGCTTCTCCTGATGGTGGCTTTCGTCGTGGTGTCGCAGCTCAAGATCAACGTGATGAACGCCTATGCCGGGTCGCTTGCCTGGTCGAACTTCTTTTCGCGTCTCACGCACAGCCACCCCGGCCGGGTCGTCTGGCTGATCTTCAATGTTGCGATCGCACTTCTCCTGATGGAGCTCGGCATCTATCGGCTGCTCGAGGCAACGCTCGGCATCTTCTCCATCATCGCCATGTCATGGCTCTGCACGATCTCCGCCGACCTCGTCATCAACAAGCCGCTGGGCCTTTCGCCGCCCGGCATCGAGTTCAAGCGCGCGCATCTCTACGACATCAATCCGGTTGGCCTCGGCGCCATGGGAGGATCGGCAGCCGTTGCGCTTGCTGCTCACTTCGGCCTGTTCGGTCCAGTGATGGCATCTCTTTCCACCTACCTGACGCTGATCGCCTTCCTCCTGTCACCCGCCATCGCCTTTGCGACCAATGGCAAGTTCTATCTCGCCCGCAAACCGCGACAGAGCTGGAAGAGCCTCGGCTCCATCACCTGCTCGATCTGCGAACATCCCTTCGAGCCGGAAGACATGGCCTGGTGCCCGGCCTATGCCGCCCCCATCTGCTCGCTCTGCTGCTCGCTCGACAGCCGCTGCCACGACATGTGCAAGCCTAACGCGCGCCTCCACGCCCAGATGGGCACCGTGGCACGTGCGGTGCTGCCGCAGACCGTCGTGACAAAACTGACGACCCGCCTCGGCCGTTACGCCATCGCCGCCGCGGTATCCATCTCCGTCATCGGCATCATCCTCGGCATGATCGCTTATCAGGCCGGGCTCGCGGCGCCGGCCAATGCCGAGGTTATTTACAGCACGATCCTCATCGTCTTCTTCGTCTTTGCCGTCATTGCCGGCATCGTCTCGTGGTTCTATGTGCTGGCTCATGACAGTCGCGTGGTGGCGGAAGAGGAATCCTCCCGCCAGAACACCCTGCTCCTGCGCGAGATCGCCGCGCACAAGAAGACGGATGCCGCCCTGCAGCAGGCCAAGGAAACGGCGGAAGCCGCCAACCGAGCCAAGAGCCGCTACGTTGTCGGCCTGTCACACGAATTGCGTACGCCGTTGAATGCCGTGCTGGGTTACGCCCAGATCCTCGAACGCGACACCTCGATACCCATTCCACGACAATCCGCGATCAAGGTGATCAAGCGTTCGGCTGACCATCTCTCCGGCCTGATCGATGGGCTGCTCGACATCTCGAAGATCGAGGCAGGCCGTTTGCAGGTTTATTCCAACGAGATCAACATCCAGGACTTCCTCGACCAGATCGTCGAGATGTTCGGAATGCAGGCACAGGCGAAGGGCCTGAATTTTGACCACGAGCGATCGCGCGCTCTGCCGCAATATGTCCGCACGGACGAAAAGCGGCTGCGCCAGATCCTCGTCAACCTGCTCTCCAACGCCATCAAGTTCACCGATGCCGGGACCATCCGTTTCGACGTCGGCTATCGCAGCCAGGTGGCGACGTTCACCGTCAGCGATACCGGCCGCGGCATTGCGGAGAAGGATCTCGCTCGGATATACGAGCCCTTCCAGCGCGGCGAGGCGGAAAACATCAAGCCGATGCCCGGCCTCGGCCTCGGCTTGACGATCACGCGGCTCCTGACCAACACGCTCGGCGGCGATATCTCCGTCACCAGCACCAAGGACGAGGGGTCGACCTTCCGCGTCCGGCTGATGCTCTCGGCCGTCGATCGGCCCAGCACGGCGCCTGCACCCGAGCGCCGCATCGTCTCCTATACCGGACCGCGGCGCACGATCATGGTCGTGGACGACAACGAGGATCATCGCGAACTGATGCAGGAAGCCTTGGCTCCCATGGACTTCGTCTTACTGACGGCGAGCAGCGGCCCGGACTGCCTGACCTTGATCGACGGAGTGAGGCCCGACCTCTTTCTGGTCGACATTTCCATGCCCGGCATGAGCGGCTGGGATCTCGTCGCCCGGCTCAGGAATCTAGGGCAGACGGCACCGATCATCATGCTCTCGGCCAATATCGGCGACGGGACCGCAGCAAAGACCGAAGGCCACAACGACGCGATTGCCAAGCCGGTGGACATGCGCCACCTCGCAGACCGCCTCGCAAGCCATCTCGGCCTCACCTGGATCTATGAAGACGAACTGCCGCCGGCGACCGCGCCCGCACCGACTGCCACCGTCGTTGCCCCGGCAGAAAACCACCTGAGGGACCTGTTGCGGCTCGGCGAGATCGGTTACGTCCGGGGCATCGAATCCAAGCTCGCAGAGCTTGCACGATCGGACGAGCACCGCGCTTTCGCCGAGGAGCTCGAGGCTTACGTGCGGGCCTTCGATTTGGATGGTTACGTGACGTTCCTGAACCGCTTCATGGGAGAAACCACGACAGATGGCTGAGGCTGCCCTTCCCCGCGACATCGTCCTTCTGGTGGACGACAGTCCCGAAGCGCTCGGCTTTCTGACCGAGGCGATGGAGCAGTCCGGCTTCTCCGTCCTCATCGCGACCTCGGGGCAGGCAGCCCTCAATATTGTGGAGCGGATCACTCCGGACCTGATCCTGCTCGACGCCGTGATGCCGGCCATGGACGGCTTCGAGACCTGCCGCCGGCTGAAGGCCAATGCCGCCATCTCGCAGATACCCGTCATCTTCATGACCGGCCTCACCGAAACCGAGCATGTGGTGAATGCGCTCGACAGCGGCGGTGTCGACTACCTGACGAAGCCGATTAACATAGACGAACTGCGTGCCAGGATTCGCGTCCACCTTGCCAATGCCCGCTCCGCCCAGAGCGCCCGCGTGGCGCTCGATGCAGCAGGCCGGCATCTGCTGGCGGTCAAAGGGGACGGCACGATCCATTGGTCGACGCCGCAGGCGACGCGGCTCGTGAACGCCGCGACCCGCAGCGATGACGGATTGGACGTCATCGCCCGCCACATCGGTACCCGGCTGAAGGCACAAACGAAGAAGGGCGGCGCGCGCGAGGATGCCTTTTCGCTGACGCTGGCAGGCGAAGCCAGCCTGCACTTCACCTATCTCGGTGCTATTGGGTCCGACGAATTCCTGTTCCGCCTCACCGGCTCCAGCCAGCGCGCGGGACCGGATGTCCTACGCCATCATTTTGCGCTGACCCTACGAGAATCGGAGGTTCTCGAATGGATTGCCAAAGGCAAGTCCAACCGTGACATCGGCGACATCCTTGGTCTGTCCGCCCGCACGGTGAACAAGCATCTGGAGCAGATCTACGTCAAGCTCGGTGTCGAAAACCGTGCATCCGCAGCGGTGAAGGCTGCGCACGTCCTCTATGAAGCTTAGACCAGGCGCCCGCTGATCTGCCTCGTCGCTTGACTAAATCCCTCACCTTCCCTGTGCAAAAACTCAACCTCAACGGGAGACAATTCCGGTGGATCGATTTGTAGTCCTCTCCGGCTGCTCTGGCGGCGGAAAATCGACTTTGCTCGCCGAACTGGCGCGGCGTGGGTTCACCACTGTCGAAGAGCCGGGCCGGCGCATCGTGGCGGAACAGACCTCCACCGGCGGTTCCGCATTGCCATGGCTTGATCTTGCAGCATTCGCCAGACGTGCCATCGAGCTGGCTCTCGACGACAGGGAAAAAGCAGGCGGATCAGGTTGGATATTCTTCGACCGCGGCTTGGTTGACGCTGCGGCAGCACTCCAGCACGTGAGCGGCGAACCGGTTCTCGAAGAACTTGGACGCCTCCACCGCTACAATCGCCGCGTCTTTCTCACGCCGCCCTGGCCGGAGATCTACAAGACAGATACAGAGCGAAGGCACAAGTTTCCGGAAGCGGTCGGCGAGTACCAGAGGCTCCTCGCGGCCTACAATGCGTTGGATTATGAGATAGTCGTGTTGCCGAAGGTCACGGCCAGCGAAAGAGCGTCCTTCCTGCTAAGCGCCCTTGGCGTGGAGAGCGGCCGCGCGGAAATGCAAAAAGCCCGGCCGAAGCCGGGCTTTCCTATCACGCCTTTCGGCACACCTATCAGTCTTCCTTCTGGACGTAGGTGTAGTTGCCGTCGTCGCCCTTCTTCCACTCGTACATGACGTAGCCGGGCAGCTTCGGGTCGCCCTTCTCGTCGAAGCCCATGTCGCCGAGCGCGGTCGAGAAGGTGTTGGCCTTCATCGCTTCCGCAACAGCTTCCGGATCGTTGGAGCCGGCTTTCTTTGCAGCTTCAGCGATCACCTGCATCGCAGCGTAGGAATACAGCGTGTAAGCTTCCGGCTCGAAGCCTGCAGAACGGAACTTCTCGACGAGCTCCTTGTTCTGCGGCGCCAAGCGCGGGTCTGGGCCGAAGGTGTTGAGTGTGCCTTCGACGGCGTCGCCGGCGATGGAAGCAAGCTCGTTGGAAACGATGCCGTCACCCGAAACGAGCGTGGCGTCGAGGCCCTGGTCGGCAGCCTGGCGGATGATCAGGCCAGCTTCGGTATGAAGGCCGCCCCAATAGATGATTGTAACGCCGGCTTCCTTCATCTTGGCGATCAGCGCCGAGAAGTCCTTGTCGCCAGTGTTGACGCCTTCACGGATCACTTCAGTGACACCGGCAGCGTTCATTGCCTTCTTCGTTTCTTCGGCAAGGCCCTGACCGTAGGGGGTCTTGTCGTCGATGATGGCAATCTTGGCATCGCCGAAGTTCTCGGCAAGGTAGGCGCCGGCAATGCCGCCCTGCTGGTCGTCACGGCCGCAGGTGCGGAACGTATTCCACAGGCCACGCTCGGTGAACTCCGGGTTGGTCGAAGCAGGCGTAATCTGCAAGATGCCGTTTTCGGCGTAGACTTCCGAGGCAGGAATGGAAACGCCGGAGTTGAAGTGGCCGACGACGAATTTCACGCCATCAGCAACGAACTTGTTGGCAACGGAAATGCCCTGCTTCGGATCTGCGACGTCATCGCCCAGAACGATCTTGACCTGCTCGCCGTTGATCCCGCCAGCCGCATTGATGTCGGCGGCAGCCTGCTCGGCACCCTTCTGAAGCTGTGCACCGAATGCAGCGTTCGCACCGGTCAGCGGACCGGCAACGCCAATCACCATATCAGCCCACGCAGTACCGCCGAAGGCGACGACAGCTGTAAGCGCAACGGCAGAGAGAAGAGACTTCTTCATTGTTTTACTCCCAGTTCTATAGCGGGTTGGGTTACGAATGCCTGCACGATACCCACCTTCATCGCGCCGGAAACTGTTCCACTCTAAGGTTTTGTCACGGTTCAACCTTTTCCCAATCTGAGGGCAGATTTCCGTGACTGTCAATCTTTCTTCTTCCATGAGAAAGCGGAGGTTTGCTCGTAAAGCCAGTAGTAGTTGTGGACCATCTGCCGTGTCCGACGCATCTGGAATCCGATCATGGACAGCACCAGCAGAAGCACGAAGTCGACAACGTAGTAGAAGGGACTGACGAACGGCCCCGCAAAGAGCGCGAAGTGCAGGAAGCGCATCAGAAGGGCAAGCAACGCAGTGTAAACTACAACGGTGACATAGCCCTCCCAGCCTTCAGCAACCGCCTTGCCTGTGCGCCACGCGGTCCAGAAGCCGACCAGCAAGACGAGAGTGCGCAGCACATAGCGGACGCCGCTATCGGTTTCGAAGAATAACCCTTGCATCTAATGTCTCCCTGACGCGCGGCTCAATGCCGGCCCCCTTCGAGATAGGCGGCGCGCACTTCCGGATTGTTCAACAGCTCCCGGCCAGACCCGCTCATCGTCACCTTGCCGTTAACCATCACATAGGCGCGGTCGGACAATCGCAGCGCGGCGAATGCGTTCTGCTCGACGAGGAAGACGGTCAGCCCCTCTTCCTGATTGAGCTTCTTGATCGCCTCGAAGATGCCCTTGACAATCAATGGTGCGAGACCGAGCGACGGTTCGTCGAGCAGGAGCAGCTTCGGCCGTGCCATCAGCGCGCGACCGATCGACAGCATCTGCTGCTCGCCGCCGGAAAGCGTGCCGCCGCGCTGGCTTTGCCGTTCCTTCAAGCGCGGGAAGAGCGTGAAGATCTTCTCGACGTCCTCGTTGAAGTACTTGAGGTTGTCGAGACCGGCGCCCATCTGCAGGTTTTCGTAGACCGTCATGCGGGGAAAGATGCGGCGCCCTTCCGGTGACTGGGCAATCCGGCGCCGCGCGATCAGGTGCATCGGCTGCTGCGTTATGTCCTCGCCGTCGAAGATGATTGACCCGTGGCGGGCCTGCGGGCTGCCGCAAATGGTCATCATCAGCGTCGACTTGCCGGCACCATTGGCACCGATCAGGCTTACGATCTCACCGCGATTGACATGCACGTCGACACCGTCAAGCGCACGGATATTGCCGTAGAAGGTTTGTACGCCCTGGACCTTCAGGAGGGGTTCAACGGACATCAGATCCTCCCCTCATCCAGTTGTTCCTCGATTTCTTCAACTTCATCATCCTCGACGCCGAGATAGGCCGCAATGACCTTCGGGTCGTTCTTCACGTGGTCAGGCGTGCCGTCAGAAATCTTCTGGCCGTATTCCAGCACCACGACATGATCCGAAATCTCCATCACCACCGACATGTCGTGCTCGATCAAGAGGATCGACGTGCCTTCGTCACGAATGGAATGGAGGAGCGTGTTGAGTGCCGCAGATTCGCGCGGGTTGAGACCCGCCGCCGGTTCGTCTAGGCACAGGAGCTCGGGCCCCGTGCACATGGCGCGCGCAATCTCCAGACGACGCTGTGCACCATAAGGCAGATCACCAGCCGGATCATCGGCCCGTTCCGTAAGGTCCGCCTTGTCCAGCCAGTACTTCGCCTTGTCGATCGCGGCTGCCGAAGCCTTGGTATAGGCGGGCAAACCCAGGAGGCCGAGGACCGTGTAACCCGACGCCTTCATCAGCGCGTTGTGCTGCGCCACGAGAAGGTTCTCCAGGACAGTCAGTCCGGAGAACAGGCGAATGTTCTGGAACGTCCTTGATACTTTCGCGATCTTGGTAATCTCGAAGTCGCGGAGCCGCTCGAGCAGATAATGCGTCCCGTCCTTCTGCTGCAGGGTGATCATGCCCATGGTCGGTTTGTAGAAGCCGGTGATGCAGTTGAAGACGGTTGTCTTTCCCGCCCCGTTCGGGCCGATCAGCGCGGTGATGTTGCCGCGTTTGGCTTCGAAGGAGAAGTCGTCGATGGCCATCAAGCCACCGAACCGCATCGATAGGTGTTCGACCTTGAGGATCGTGTCGTTGTTCATCACATTTGTTCCGAGGGTCATCAGCCGTGGCCCTCCTTGGTAAAGCTGCCGGAAACGGCCTTGCGCTCCTTGAGGAAGGCCGTCGGTTCGCGAGTTCCCACGAAGCCGCGCGGCTTGAAGACCATGACCACGACCATCGCCAGACCGAACAGCAGCATGCGGTAGAGTTCAGGCGTGAAATCGGGACCAAAGACATGCTTCAGGAATTCCATCTCGCGCAGCAACTCCGTGCCGCCAACCATGACAACCGCCGCAATGGCGATGCCGGTGAGCGAGCCCATGCCGCCAAGAACAACGATTGCAAGAATCACGGCCGATTCGAGGAAGACGAAGCTTTCCGGTGAGACGAAGCCCTGTCGAGTGGCAAAGAACGCACCCGCAAAGCCGCCAAACGTCGCGCCAATCGCAAACGCCGTGAGCTTGGTGGTGACCGTATTGATGCCGAGTGACCGGCAAGCAATCTCGTCCTCGCGCAGAGCTTCCCAGGCGCGACCGATCGGCATGCGACGAAGCTTGATCGTCACATATGCGGTCAGCATGCAGAGCGCCAGGATCAGATAGAAAAGGAAGACCTTGTAATAGACCGAGGACATGGACAGGCCCCACGCCTTGGTGAAATTGTTGGCAGCTCCGACGTCGAAGGACCAGATGCCGAAGAACGAGGCCTTGGGAATGCTGGAAATGCCAAACGTTCCCCGGGTGACATCCGTCCAGTTGATAAGCACGAGGCGGATGATTTCGCCGAAGGCGAGCGTCACAATGGCGAGGTAGTCACCTCGAAGGCGCAGCACCGGGAAGCCCAGGATGATGCCCCAGAAGGCGGCGAGAATTCCCGACAGCGGCAGCAGGACCCAGAATGACAAGCCGAGATGCTGCGACAGAAGCGCATAGGAATAGGCGCCGACCGCATAGAAAGCGACGTAACCAAGATCAAGCAGACCAGCGAGACCGACAACGATGTTCAGACCCCACGCCAACATGACGTAGATAAGGATCTGGATGCCGAAGTTGTCCACGTATTTGAGCGAACCCTGAGTTCCCGCGAGCGTCATCGCAACGAACGGGTAGATCAGCATACCCGCCAGTGCGATCTTGAGGAAATGCTTGTGAAAGAACCCCTTTTCTTCCGAGATTTCTGGAACACCTGCCTTGGCTTTGGCACGCTTGCGACTGTCGAGATGTGGCTTGATAAAGCCGACGACGAGGAAGCGGCTGGCCGCGGCAACGAGCACGAAGATTGCCAGCAGGCCCCACCGTGTTCGCCAGACGAGTTGGTTGTTGATGTTCTGATAGGTCTCGATGCCGACGTAGAGAAGGAAGAGGCCGAAGGCCATCGCCCCTGCGAACAGGGCTTCCTTCGCGGCCTTCGCCATCAGGCCGGTGTTATCCGAAGCAGGAGAATTCATGTCAGACCTTCTCCACTTCCGGGCGGCCCAGGATGCCTGTCGGCTTGAAGATCAGCACGAAGGCAAGCAGCGCGAATGTCGCGACGTCCTTGTAGGCGATCGTGAAGTAAGCCGACCAGAGCGACTCTATAAGTCCGATCAACAGCCCGCCGAGGACGGCGCCCGGCAGCGAGCCGATCCCGCCGAGAACGGCTGCCGTGAAGGCCTTTACCCCGGGGATAAAGCCATCGTTGAACGTAGCGACACCATAATACATCAAGTACATCGTACCTGCGACGGCAGCGAGTGCGGCGCCCATCACGAAGGTGATCGAGATCGTGCGATCGACGTCCACGCCGAGCAATGCCGCCATCTTGCGGTCCTGCTCTGTTGCGCGCTGGGCGCGTCCCAGCGGCGTCTTGTTGACGATATACCAGAAGATCGTCAACAGAACCGCCGTGACGGCAATGATGATGATCTGCTTGAGGGAAATGGTGATGGCCCCGAAGTGATAGACATCGGTCACCAGCGACGGAATCGGCTTGTTGCGCGGGCCCTGGGTCACCTGGATGAAGTTCGACAGCACGATGGACATGCCGATCGCGGTGATCAGCGGCGCGAGACGGAAGGAACCGCGCAGCGGCCGGTACGCTACGCGCTCGATGGTCCAGTTCCACAAGCTCGTCATCAGCATCGCGATGATCAACATCACGAGCAACGCCAGCGCGACCGGAATGCCTGCAAAGAACGATGTGAGGATAAGAAAGACGATCAGTGCGGCGAACGCGCCGAGCATGAAGATGTCACCATGGGCAAAGTTGATCATCCCGATGATGCCGTAGACCATCGTATAGCCGATCGCGATAAGGCCGTAGATGGATCCAAGAGTCAGCCCGTTTATGAGCTGCTGGACGAAGTACTCCATATGTTTTCCCCCGGATGCGATCCCCGTCGGCCGCATCTCTTGTATTGTCGACCCAGGCGGGTCTCTTCACTTCCGGGGCATCCATACCGTTTTCGGCAGAAATGTGAAGACAAAAAGCCGAGAGAAAGGCGAAAAGCGCCGGGTTCTCAACAGGCTGCACAGAGAAAGAGCGC
>DASYHX010000091.1:0-2903 GCA_035998065.1 Pseudorhizobium sp. | reverse complement strand
CGTCGACGTGACCGTCGTCGAGATCATGAAGCAGGTCATGCCGGTTGAGGACGAGGAAATCTCCGCCTTCGCCAAGAAGCAGTTCGACAAGCAGGGCATGAAGATCCTGCTCGAAGCCAAGGTCACCAAGGTGGAGAAGGGGGCAAACTCCGTCACCGCCCATGTGGAGACCAAGGACGGCAAGACGCAAGCGATCACCGCCGACCGGATGATCTCGGCCGTCGGCGTCCAGGCCAACATCGAGAACATCGGGCTTGAAGCCGCCGGCGTGAAGACCGATCGCGGCTTCATTGTCATCGACGGCTACGGCAAGACGAACGTTCCCGGCATCTATGCGATCGGCGATGTCGCCGGTCCGCCGCTGCTCGCCCACAAGGCGGAGCACGAGGCGGTCATCTGCGTTGAAAAGATCGCCGGCCTGCCGAGCGTTCATCCGATGGACAAGCTGAAGATCCCGGGCTGCACCTACTGTAATCCGCAGGTCGCCTCGGTTGGCCTAACGGAAGCCAAGGCCAAGGAGCAGGGCCGCGACATCCGCGTCGGTCGCTTCTCCTTTGCGGCCAACGGCAAGGCCGTGGCGCTTGGCGAGGACCAGGGGATGGTCAAGACCATCTTCGACAAGAAGACCGGCGAACTCTTGGGCGCCCACATGGTCGGCGCGGAAGTGACCGAGCTGATCCAGGGCTTCGTCGTCGCGATGAACCTGGAAACGACGGAAGAGGACCTGATCCACACGATCTTCCCGCATCCGACGATATCGGAGACGATGAAGGAAAGCGTGCTGGACGCCTACGGCCGGGTCCTCAACGCCTGACACCTCGGCGCTGGTGCCGGACTTGTTCCCAGTTCCGGCGCCGCCCACATGTAGAAAGAAATCGGAGGATGGCATGGAAGGCGTAGGCTGGTTTGCCGCAATCATCATCGGCGGTCTGGCGGGTTGGCTCGCCGGCAAGTTCATGGACATGCGCTACGGCCTCTTCATGAACATCTTCATCGGCATCGTCGGGGCAATCGTTGCCAGCGCTGCCTTCGAGAGTGCCGACATCCATGTCGCAGGTGGGTGGCTGGGTTTCCTGGTGACAGGTTTCATCGGCTCCTGCGTTCTGTTATTCCTCGCGAAAATCGTCCGTCGTTGACGGAAAGCCGCATAGTGCGGCGAAGGCAGGTAGTTGATGGTCACCATTCTCGACAGAACGGCAACGGAAGAAGTCAAACGCGTCCGCCATCCGGAAAAGGCACACCGCCCCGACACCGAGGTGCTGCGCAAGCCGGAATGGATCCGCGTCAAGGCGCCTGTCTCCAAGGGCTACATGGAAACGCGCGAGCTTGTCCGCTCGCATAAGCTCGTCACCGTCTGCGAGGAAGCCGGCTGCCCCAACATCGGCGAGTGCTGGGACAAGAAGCACGCGACTTTTATGATCATGGGCGAGATCTGCACCCGCGCCTGCGCCTTCTGCAACGTCACGACCGGCCGGCCCAATGCGCTTGATCCGCTGGAGCCGGAAAACGTCGCCAAGGCGGTCCGCCAGATGGGCCTGTCGCACGTGGTCATCACCTCCGTCGACCGCGACGACCTGGACGATGGCGGTGCCGAGCATTTCGAAAAGGTGATATGGGCAATCCGTGAAGCCTCGCCCACCACGACGATCGAGATCCTGACGCCGGACTTCCTGAAGAAGCCGGGCGCTCTCGAGCGCGTCGTTGCCGCCAAGCCCGACGTCTTCAACCACAACCTGGAAACCG
Source organism: Pseudorhizobium sp. (assembly GCA_035998065.1). Taxonomy (GTDB): domain Bacteria; phylum Pseudomonadota; class Alphaproteobacteria; order Rhizobiales; family Rhizobiaceae; genus Neorhizobium. The sequence goes on along the minus strand of DASYHX010000091.1, from coordinate 1,160 downwards.
TGCCGGGCAACTACCTGACGGTTCGTCCCGGCGCCCGCTACTTCCACTCCATCCGCCTCCTGCAGCGGGTGAAGGAACTGGACCCGACCATGTTCACCAAGTCGGGCATCATGGTCGGCCTTGGCGAGGAGCGCAACGAGATATTGCAGCTGATGGACGACCTGCGCACCGCCGACGTCGACTTCCTGACGATCGGCCAGTACCTGCAGCCGACCCGCAAGCACCACGCTGTAATAAAGTTCGTCACGCCGGACGAGTTCAAGTCCTACGAAACGGTCGCCTATACCAAGGGCTTCCTGATGGTCTCCTCCAGTCCGCTGACCCGTTCCTCCCACCACGCGGGCGACGACTTCGAGCGTCTGCGGGCAGCACGGGAGCGGAAGGTGCTTCAGGCAGCAGAGTAGTTGGAGCAGCTCCGCCTGGCATTCCTGTTGGGCCGCGGCGATTCTTGTTGCGGCTTCTCGATCGGGGGTCCTTGCCATGCAAATCGAAAACGTCGAGGCGGCAGCGGACGTCCTGCGTGATGCGAGGCGCGTTCTCGTGATTGGCTGCTCGGGCGGCGGCAAGACGACGCTCTCCCTGGCGCTCGCCGACCGTCTAGAGCTTCCTTATGTGTCTATGGATCGGGAGTTCTTCTGGTTGCCGGGATGGGTCGCCCGCGGTCGGACTGAGCAGCGTCAGCTGATCGCCTGCGTGGTGAAACAGGAAAGCTGGATCATGGATGGCACGAATCCCTCTAGCTTCGATCTGCGCCTGCCCAGAACGGATGTCGTGCTCTGGGTTCGCATTCCGCGGCTACAGTGCATCTGGGGCGTCGTAGCCCGCTGGTTGATGTGGCTTGGCAGGACAAGGCCAGAAATGACGCCTGGCTGCCCCGAGCATCTGGACCTGGAGTTCTTGCGCTACATCTGGAATTTCGAGGGGGATCACGCGCCGGTGATCATCGAAGCGCTTGCTGCCTACGAACCGTCTATGCCTTTCCTCGAGCTTAAATCGCGGCGACAGATGCGCGAACTTCTTGATTCTCTTGGGCGGCAGGCTTAACTCCGCTCTATGCCCAAGTTCGAGACTCACCGCCCCGTCAAGCATTCTCCCGAGCAGATGTACGCCCTGGTTGCCGATGTGGAGAAGTATCCGCAATTCCTGCCGCTCTGCGAGGC
>DASYHX010000073.1:0-5637 GCA_035998065.1 Pseudorhizobium sp. | reverse complement strand
GAACCAGGTGCGCCGCGAGGACGAGGAAAAGAAGGTCGTCCAGACCAAGGAAGCGGAGAAGGACTCCGTCAAGAGTGCGCTTCGGACGGCGGAGATCGAGTTGGCGCTCGGGAAGCAGGTGTCGACCCGTCTGCTTGGAGCACATCAGGAGCTTGCCTTCCGCGTCGGAAAAATGCGCAAGAAATTCGCGTCACAGTACGGCTTCGTCGTTCCCGAGATCAAGGTGACGGACGACATCATGATCCAGGAGAAATCCTATCAGATCCGCGTCCATGGTACGACGATCGCATCCAACACGCTGCGTGTGGGCGACGTGCTCGTCGTCACGGGGGCAGGGCGCAAGCCCAGCATCCCCGGTGACGAGATACGGGAGCCGGCTTTCGGCATGCCGGCGGTGTCGATCCTCGAGACTTTCGCTGAGGACTTGAAGCGTGAGGGCTTCCATCCGATCGACAACGTCTCTGTCGTCCTGACGCATCTGTCGGAGGTCATCCGCAACAACCTGCCGCAGTTGCTGTCCTACAAGGACGTTAAGATCCTCATCGACCGGCTGGATCCAGAATACAAGAAGCTGGCGGATGAGATCTGCTCGTCGCACATGTCCTATTCCGGCCTGCAGGCCGTGCTCAAGCTGCTGCTCGCCGAGCGCGTCTCGATCCGCAACCTGCACCTCATCCTTGAAGCGGTCGCCGAGCTTGCGCCACATGTCCGCAAGACGGAGCAGATTGTCGAGCACGTGCGTATCCGCATGTCGCAGCAGCTTTGCGGCGACCTTGCCGACAATGGGGTGCTGCGCGTGCTTCGTCTCGGCACCAAGTGGGACATGATCTTCCATCAGGCGCTTAAACGCGACGCAAAGGGTGAAGTCGTCGAGTTCGACATCGACCCACGAAGCCTTGAAGAGTTCAGTGAGCAGGCAACGAAAGTTATCCGTGAATTCATGGACAAGGGACTGCCCTTCGTTCTTGTAACCTCGCCCGAAACCCGCTCCTATGTCCGCATGATCATCGAGCGGTTATTTGCCACGCTTCCTGTCCTTTCCCACGTGGAGCTTGCCAAGGGACTCGAGATCAAGATTTTGGGCGCCATCTCGTGATGACCGACCCGTAAGGGATCGTGCTGATGCTTCTCGACCCGCAAGGGACTATTCTCGCGCTGTTCCTAGCGTTCTGCCGCATGGGGGGGTGCATCATGGTGCTGCCCGGTTTCGGCAGTGCGCGAGTGCCAACAAACGTTCGGCTGCTGGTAGCGGTGGCCGTCTCCATCGCGGTCTTGCCGCTGCTTTGGGACGTGATCTACCCACGCGCCTCGTCGCCTGGTCCGCTCTATGTCGGATTGGTCTTCAGCGAGACGGCCATCGGCGTTGTTTATGGCCTGATTGCGCGCCTTTATACGCTCGGAATGCAATATGCTGGGGCGATCCTGACCATGTCGGTGGGGTTCAGCGCGCCGGGCGGCATGGACGTTCTGGAGGATACGTCCGAAAACCAGCTCACCAACCTGCTGAGCTTCAGCGCTCTCCTGATGCTATTTATGCTCGACTTCCATCATGTGGTTTTCCGCGCGCTGGTCGACTCATATGCTGCGACACCACTCGGCGACGTCATCGACTCGCAGAAGATGTTGATCACCTTGACCGATACGCTGCGAGCAACGACAGATCTCATGCTGCGTCTCGCCAGCCCCTTCTTGATTTATGGACTGATGTTCAATGTCGGCATCGGCCTCATCAACAAGCTTGCACCGCAGATTCCGGTCTTCTTCATCTCGACCCCCTTCCTGATTGCAGGGGGGATGTTTCTTCTTTATCTGTCGATTGCCGCATTTATCCGTCAGTTCGCCGACGGGTTTGCGACCGTCTTCCTGTCCTTCTGAGGTTGCCATGGCGGAGCGGGCACGTTCTCAAAAACTGAAGCGTCTTGTGGCTGTTCAGCGCCATTTGGAGCAGATGGCGGAAAGCGAGCTGGCTGCGACGGCACGCCACCGCGCCGAGGTTGCGCAGTCAATGGAGGTGGTGATCGATGCCATTGGATCCATGGAGCCCGTGCATCGGCAGTTCTCGCAGCATTATGCCGAGCGGTTCGGGCGGTTGACGCTCAAGGAGCAACAACTCGAAAGCGTGCAGCAGATCCAGGAGAACAAGGTGCTCAAGGAGCGCACTAAGGCGGAGCGCCTGGAAGAGCACATGAAGGAGGCGCGGGATCTTGAAGATCGCGAAGCCGCCGACGAGGCGATTTATGATCTTCTCGAAATCACCTTCTCCGCGCCAGCCTCCAGCAAGCTTCAGAGGTCATAGTCTTATCCACGGTATGACCGCTGCTCGTAGAGCGAAGACGGAAATACGCATCAGATCAAGATGTTGTTGTGGCGCTGCAGCCAGTTTGGCTGCCGTGTTGCCTCCATTGCGAAAGGAACTGACGTGGCGATCTCACCTCCAAGTGACCTTGTCCTTGACGTGATAAGGGCGGCAGACCCTGCAGATGTGCAGGCTGCGCAGGCCAAACTGAAGGCGAACAAGGCGGCTTTCGCTGCCACCAGCCTGGCTGAGGCAGGCGCAGGATTCGGTGCGGCGGTCGACATCATCTCGCAGCCTGCAACCAAGGCAGGTCTGGCCAATGCGGCGGCTAGCCAGCAGACGGCGGGGATGCCGGACGAGTACCGTAAGTTCGAAGCCAGCATTCTGCAGAACTTCATCGGCTCTATGCTGCCGAGTGACAGCGAACAGGTATACGGAAAAGGCTCTGCCGGTGAGTTCTGGAAGAGCATGATGGCCGAGCAGATCGCCGAGAGCATGTCCAAGACAGGCGGCATTGGGATTGCCGAACAGATGTACTCGCAGGCACTGGCGAGAAGCGAAGGCAAGGTTGTGAACGCCACGACCGATGAGCAGGATCGCAGCCAGGCGATGAGGCTTATCACTGATTTTGAACGCCAGGTTCTGGGCCTCTCGGCCGCCAAGGAAAGTGAGGCCTGACAATGAACAGCACTGGGACAGGAAGCATGGAAGTCTTATCCAATGATCATCGCATCAAGACGGTGCTTGGTCGGCTTGAGATGATCGTTGACAATGAGAACCAGCGGATCGGTAGCGATCCGCAGTTCGATCTTAAGGTATCGAACGCCCACAAGAGTCGTTGCCTCTACGAACTCACGATGCTGTTTCGTACCACCGATCCCCAGGAACTGGCGGTCACGCACATCGACCAGATGCACACGCTGAAAGACAAGCTGGCGCTGAACGCACGGCGCGTGGAGGCGCACCTGCATGCTGTGCGTGCGGTGGCAGACCTTCTGAAGAATGCCGCCCGTGAAGCTGACGGCGACGGGACGTACACTCAGGAACAATTCCTCTACAGCGAGAACTGATGCTGAAGCTTCTGCTCACCGGCCTCTGGGTCTGCCTTGTCACGCTTGGCGCCGTATACATGTCCGTCCAGTGGTCGGCGCCGCCGCCGCCGGTCGACGAGGACGCGGCGCGTAAGGAGGCGCTTCAACTTGTCCGGGGGGAATCTCTGACCATACCTGTGATTTCCGACGGCATGGTCACAGGTTATTTCCTTGGTCGGTTCTCCTTCATGATGGACAAGGAGAAGATCAAGGGCGTCGATCTTCCGATGACGGAGTTTACGACGGACCAGTTGTATACGTTGCTGGTGGGCGACGAGATGATAGACCTGGGCAATCCAGGAGCCTTCGAGTTGGAAACCTTCCGAACCCGTCTCAAGGACGATCTCAACCGTCGGCTGGGTGAGGGGATGGTTGCCGAGGTGCTGGTGGAACAGCTGGACTTCCTTTCAAAGGAGGATATCCGGACGAATGTCGCCCGCGAGGGGAAGCGACCGGTTGCCGCAACCAAAATCGTGCAGGGCGTTGCCGTCGAAGAGGCGGCGCCAGCCGCACACTGAACGCTCAACGCGTTGCCCCGCCAACCCTATTCCAGAAAACAGGCTTGAACTTGTCCGCAGGGCAAAGGTAAGGCATGTCCGGGCGGGGCTGTCTCTGGCGACCTCGTCTGACCTTCGATCTGGATAAGGGGATATGGGCTTGGCGGACATCATCGACGGAAAGCTGGCCGCAGGATCGGTTATCGAAACGGTCACCAAAGCCGCAAAGACGCTGGCGCAGGAAACCGGGACGAGACCGGGTCTCGCGGTGGTTATCGTTGGCGACGATCCCGCCAGTCACTCGTACGTGAACTCTAAAAGCAAGATGGCGGAGCAATGCGGCTTCAATTCCGTTCAGCATAGCCTGCCGGAGACGACGACCCAGGAAGAGCTGGAGCGGCTTGTGGCGGTGTTGAACGCGGATCCCGCGGTGCACGGGATTCTTGTACAACTACCTTTGCCGCGTCATCTGAAATCGGAGCCTGTCATCCAGTCGATTGCGCCGGAAAAGGATGTCGATGGGCTGAGCGTTGTCAACGCAGGCAAACTCGCGACAGGCGACCTTGCCTCAGGTCTCATTTCCTGCACTCCAGCGGGTGCGCTAATCCTCATCAACAAGATCCATGGCGCGGATCTTTCCGGCTTGAATGCCGTCGTCATCGGCCGCTCCAATCTCTTCGGGAAGCCCATGGCGCTGCTCCTCTTGTCGGCAAATGCAACGGTTACCATGGCTCATTCGCGCAGCAAGGATCTCGCCGGAATCTGCCGCGGCGCCGACATTTTGGTCGCCGCTGTCGGACGGCCGCACATGGTGAAACGGGAATGGGTGAAGCCGGGGGCGACGGTAATAGACGTCGGCATCAATAGGGTCCCTGCACCGGAGAAAGGGGAGGGGAAAACGAAAATCACCGGTGACGTCGCCTATGAGGAGTGCGCGCAAGTGGCAGGGGCGATCACACCCGTTCCCGGAGGGGTCGGACCCATGACCATTGCAATGTTGATGGCGAACACCGCAGTTGCAGCTCACCGGGCCCTGGGGCGTCCTACTCCCAGGTTCTAAGGGGGGCAGTTGGAGTCGTTGCCTCGGTATATTTTGAGCCTCTGATCGACACAGACCTCGTACGCCGAGGTCTTGACCTTCGCTCAACAAGGAACACCTTACTTCACATCAGGTGGGGGAAGTCACTGCTGTTGCGGGCTTCTCTAACGAGATGTGGGAGGTTTCGACATGAGAAGAACATTCTGGGGATGCGTTGGCGTTACAGCTCTGATCGCAGGAAGTGTCTCTGCGCAGGAATTGAAGTTCGAGCCGGGTGCGGAATCGCGCTTCAATTGGCAAAGCTTCGAGGAGTTCAAAGCGGCCCATGGAGATCTTGAGGGACAAAGCCTGACGCTGTTTGGCCCTTGGCGCGGCGAAGACGAAATCCTCTTCAACAGCGTCCTTGCGTATTTCAATGCGGCAACCGGCGTCGACGGTCGCTACTCATCTTCCGAGAACTACGAGCAGCAGATCGTCATCGACACGCAGGCAGGCTCTCCTCCCAACATCGCGATCATTCCTCAACCCGGACTTCTCGCCGATCTTGCCTCGAAAGGCTTCTTGACGCCTCTCGGGGAAGAGAATGTAGAGTGGGTAAAGGAAAACTACGGTGCCGGCGAAAGTTGGGTCGGCTACGGAACCTACGAGGGCCAGGACGGCAGCGAGCACTTCTACGCCTTTCCCTACAAGGCGGACCTCAAGTCGCTCGTTTGG
>DASYHX010000054.1:0-28916 GCA_035998065.1 Pseudorhizobium sp. | reverse complement strand
CGCTTGACCATGCGCGAGCAGAGAATGTCGCCGAAGATGCCGGCGTCCAGCACGCCCATGGCGTCGGCAACCGCCACGCAGCCCTCCGGCATGGCCTCGATTGCGGCGCGGGTCGAGATGGGGGAGGCCCAGCTTTCCGGTGTCGCCAGGTCTTCGCGAGCGGGAACGAAGCGCAGCGTGAATGCGGGGCCGACCACCCGCGCCTGTCCCAGCTTCAGCGGCTTTGTGCCGCGCATCCAGACGTTGCGGAGCCCCTTCTTCAGCAGGACGGTGGTCAAGGTGGCGGTGGAAACGCTCTTCAACGTCTCGACGATCTTCGGATCAAGCGGCATGAAATATCCTCGCACGGCGGAAGGCAAACCCTTCACGACGCGCGATATTCGATTGCCCTTTTCGACGCGTCAAGGAACGAAAGCCGTCTTCCTGGCCTCTCTCTTCAGAAGTCAGAGTAGGCGCGGTTGTGGGTACGGCGGCGAAACCTCGTGCCAGGCAGGCGTTGAAAAACCGCACATCATGCTAACGCGGTGACCACGGCAGCGTCGAAGCCAGTCAGTCCTGCTCCGTTCTCCGGTCCGTATCGCCGTTCTGGAACATCCGCCGGTCCTTGTCGATCTTGCCCGGATCGAAGTTCTCCACGGGTTGCGTAGGCGCATTGGCCGACACGGCCGCATCGTCGGCTGTCTGCTGTTTCTGCTCTGCTTTGTCGGATCGATCACGCATGCTCATTCTCCCATTGTGATGGTTGGAGAACGATCAGCAGCGTTGATGGTTCGAACTGAGGAAAGAAATGGTGCCGCTTGCAGGACTCGAACCTGCGACCCCATCATTACGAATGATGTGCTCTACCACCTGAGCTAAAGCGGCCTCTGCAGCGGCTCGTGCCGGCTGCAACGTGATGCGGCTGATACAGGCAAAGATCGGCGATTTCAAGCCGCGATTTCGCGGCTACCGAATTTTCGCGCTGACCCTCCAGCGGCGCCTTCAGGCGCAGATGCGCGTCCGTGCGTCCCGGTATTCACGCTCCAGCCGGTCGACCAGATCCGCGACGGGAACGACCGCCTTGACCGACCCGACGCCTTGGCCGGCGCCCCAGATGTCTTTCCAAGCCTTGGCGCCGGTGGTCGCCTTGTCGAAATCCATCTTCGAGGGATCGGCAAGGGGAAGGTTGTCGGGATCCATGCCGGATGCCAGGATCGACCCCTTCAGGTAATTGCCGTGGATGCCGGTGAAGTAGTTGGAATACACGATGTCGGCAGCCTGGGACTGCGCGAGCATCTCCTTGTAGGCGTCAACCGCGCGAGCTTCCTCTGTGGCGATGAAGGGCGTGCCGATATAGGCCATGTCCGCTCCCATCGCCTGTGCCGCCAGGATGGCGCCGCCGGTGCCGATGGCGCCGGCAAGCAGCAGCGGGCCATCAAACCATTCGCGGATCTCCTGGACGAGCGCGAATGGAGACAGCGTTCCGGCATGACCGCCGGCTCCGGTTGCGACTGCAATCAACCCATCTGCACCCTTGCGAATAGCAGAGTTGGCATGCCTGTTGTTGATTACGTCGTGCAACACAATGCCGCCGTAGGAGTGTACTGCTGCGTTCACTTCCGGAACCGCCCCGAGTGAGGAGATAACGATTGGCACCTTGTACTTCACGCACATCATCAAGTCGTGCTCCAGCCGCTTGTTAGAAGTGTGCACGATCTGGTTGACGGCAAAGGGTGCGGCCGGGCGATCAGGATGAGCCGCATCATGGGCGGCAAGCTCTTCCGTGATCATTGCGAGCCATTCGTCGAGCTGGCTTTCCGGACGCGCGTTGAGCGCGGGGAAGGCGCCGACCACGCCGGCCTTGCACTGCGCGAGCGTCAACGCAGGGTGGGATATGATGAACAATGGTGACGCCACGACCGGCAGGCGAAGCTTTTCCTTCAGGATAGGCGGCAGCATGGATCCTCCTCCAGTGACGTTTACGCAAACGTCAATATGACTACCAGAACCAGGCGCCCCGGAAAAGATGCTCTGCACACCTCTTGTCGGATCCGGGGGAAGGCGGATCTAATTCCGCGGGATCGGGAGCTTGCAGTTCACGAGCGGAAAGATTACCGAAATGTAAATCATGGGCTTCGTTCGAGGCGACACAGGCAGGAATTTCATTGAGCGGCTTGGAAACAGCGATCAGAAATGCGTTGGAGAAGTCCGACCGCGGCAACCCGGCGATCCGTGCGCAGATCTACCAGTCAGCGCGGCAGGCGCTCCAGTCAGGCCTTTCGAAACAGGGCGTGACGGACGTCCAAGTTATCGCCACTCAACGCCAGCGCCTGGAGGCAAAGATCCGGGAGATTGAGGAAGAGGAGCAACGCTCGCAGCCAACGGCGCCAACACCGGCTACCCCTCAGGTTCGCGCTCCGGCACCGGAGGCGCATGAGCCACGAAATGTGCGGCAACAGCCCCCAGCCGGCGCCGCCTCCGCGGAGGCTTTCGCTTTAGGTGGTGCAACGCGGGACGAGTGGCATAGCGCTGATCGAACAGAGGCCGGCGATCCATCAAGCCTTGGCGCCTTGGGCGCAGATCGCAGCGATGCTGCGCCTGGCAAGATGTCTCAAGACGTGCTCGGGGAGACGAGGCTTGATGGTGCGTCTCCGGGTGTGCGCGCCAAGGGCCGGCGCCGACGTTCAGCGGATCCTTCCGCATTGACCGACTCAATGAAACGTTCGCGCTCGCCTCGGCGACGGCGCAGCCTGATGCCCGTGCTGGCCGCATGGCTTGTCTTCCTTGCCCTGTTTGCAGCCGCCGCCTGGTGGGCCTATTCTTCGGGCCTGGTCCGGCAGTCGATGGAGCAGGCGATCGAGGCAGCCAACCGGTCGTCGCTCAACCAGCAGAACGGTCAGGGCCTCGGCCCTCAGGTAGGCTTCTCCGAAGACTGGCTCTTGGTCTTTGATGGAAGCGATGCGGGTGCTGTAGAGGCGTCTGGCGCGGCACAGCTGGAGCCTGCCGACACTGCGAGCGGGTCGGCGGCGCGCCTTTCCCTCGTAGCTGGAGCCGAGGGAGAAATCGTGGTGGCGGTGCCTGTCGATATTCTACGGCAACTGGCCGGCCGAACGTCGACCATTGCGCTGACCGTACAAGCTGCTGCTGATGCCGCAGTCGAGTTCGCAGTCTCATGCGACTTTGGCAGTTTGGGCACTTGCCCCCGCCACCGATTCACGGCGCATCAGGAAAAGGCCGAGGCGCTGTTCCGCGTCACCTTCGCGGAAACGAGTGCTGCGGACGCTTCCGGCCGCTTGTTGCTGACGACGAGTAGTGCCGCCGGCAGCAGCGAGATACTCCTCCATGCCGTGCGGATCCTGCCGGGGCAGTAGCTGCCCGGCCCAGCCTGCTCTAGGTCAGCCGCGCAGGCCCATGGTCGAGGATGTTGTGATCGATTTCCCCGATCGCGTCTCGGTCGCGGCCGTCATAGTCGATCGACAAGAGCAGATGGCGGATGGCATTGATGCGCGCGCGCCGCTTGTCGTTCGCCCTGATGGCCGCCCAGGGCGCATGCGGCGTGTGCGTCTTGTCCAGCATGCGATCGCGCGCCCTGGTGAAATCCTCCCATTTTGTCAGCGCGGCTATGTCCATGGGCGATAGCTTCCAGATCTTCAGTGGATCATGCCGCCGATCATGGAAACGCTTCAACTGCATCTCCTGCCCGATGTTCAGCCAGAACTTGAAGAAATAGATGCCCTCATCGACAATCATCTGCTCGAAACGTGGCGCCTCCTCGAGAAACCTCGCGCACTGCTCGTTCGAGCAGAAACCCATGACGGGCTCTACCACACCGCGGTTATACCAAGAGCGATCAAACAGCACGATCTCACCTGCCGTCGGAAAATGCTGCACATACCGCTGGAAGTACCATTGGCCGGCCTCCGTTTCGCTTGGCTTGGAGAGCGCCACCACATGCGCCGATCGAGGATTGAGGTAGGCGCGTATTGCAAAGATGGTGCCGCCCTTGCCCGCGGCGTCACGTCCCTCGAACAATGCTATCAACCGTTTGCCGCTGGCGTTCAGCCAGAACTGCAGCTTCACCAGTTCGACCTGAAGAGCCTCCAGCGCCTGCTTGTACGCGTCCTTGTTCATCTTCACGTCGTACGGATAGTCGCCTGACGCAAGGGCTGCATCCTGAACCCAATCCGGGAGCCTTGGATCATCGATATCGAATGAGCGTTGGCGGCCGTCGATCTCCAGCGTCACCGTTCGGTCCTGTTTGCTGCTTTCCATCAAGCTTACCCTTCTGGCTGACTGGAGACTCCAATGCGCAGGGCACCTGCCCGGTTCAAAATATCCTTCATGCGCCGGCCGTCGATGTATATCTGTCATGTGGGCAGATTAAGAGCCGGGCTTTGGGAGCGGGAGGTAATTCATTCATGGTGTCTGAGTGGGGGACATGGCTAAGCAGGCGGTTCGGAGGCGCGTGGCTGCTGCTGCTTGCGCTTTTACTGGCTGCAACTCTGGGTGTGGTCGCCGGTGTCCCTCTATGGCAGGCAGCGCTGGGGTGGTTTGTTCTTTCAGGCTTGGCACTCGTTACAGACCGATCCCTTGAGCCGGATGCGCCGCCTTCATCGCAGTCGCCGGATCTGCCGGAGGCAACCGATCCGCTTGCATATGTTTCCGCAACGCTTGAGGCCACGGATACTGCGTCACTGCTTCTAGATCGTGAGGCAAATGTGCTCTTCCAGAACAAGGCATCCGACCGAGTGTGGGGAGCCTTGCCGGTGGGGGTGCATCTGTCTGCGAGACTGCGCTCACCCGCTGTTCTGGACATGGTCCGCGAAACCCTCTCCACGGGTAAGCCAAACCAGATCGAGCATGCGGAGCGATTGCCCTCTCAGCAAGTATTCCTGGCACGGATAGCCCCGATCGAAATGCCGTCCGCACAGCGTTCGGAGAGGGTCTATTTGCTCTCGTTCCGTGATATCTCGGAGCTCCGCCGGCTCGATCGGATGCGGAGCGACTTCGTGGCGAATGCAAGCCATGAGCTTCGCACCCCGCTGGCATCCCTGCGAGGCTTCATCGAGACTCTCCAAGGCCCGGCAAAGTCCGATCCAAAGGCGCAGGAACGTTTCCTCGCCATCATGCTTGATCAGGCGACGCGCATGAGCCGCCTCGTCGACGACCTCCTCTCGCTATCGCGCCTCGAACTGAAAGCGAATCTTGCTCCGGAAGGAACGGTCGACCTGGTGCCGCTCCTGTCGCATGTTCGAGACTCCCTTGTGCCGCTGGCAGAGGATCTGGGCGTTGAGATTGATCTTCATCTTCCCCCCGCGCCCGTCGAAGTGACGGGGGATCGGGACGAGCTTGTCCAGGTCTTCGAAAACCTGATCGAAAACGCGTGCAAATATGGCCAGGAGGGGGAGCGGGTAGACGTCTATCTCACATCCAGTGATCCCGGCCCGGTTGAGGTCACGGTTCAGGATCACGGCCCGGGAATACCGTTGGAGGATGTGCCGCGCCTGACGGAGCGTTTCTACCGAGTGAGCGTCACCGACAGCAGGTCGAAGAAGGGAACGGGATTGGGGCTCGCTATCGTCAAGCACATCCTGACGCGACATCGGGCCCGTCTTGTGGTGAGCTCTGAAGTCGGGAGGGGCAGTCGGTTTACCGTCCGCTTCTAAGAGGATGATGTCATCGTCTCGGCCGGCTGCTGTTCCCCTGGCCAAGCCAAACCGTCAGCAGATGAAGGCGCAAAAAAACGGGCCGAAGCCCGTTCTCTGGTTAGGTTGCGTTGCGTTCAAGCGCGAGCCGCGGCTCTGCGCCGTTCCGCCACCGGCTGGTAGGCGAGTTTTGCATGATAGCTGCAATAAGGGGACGCGTCCGCCGCATCCACACCACAGAAGTGGAAGTCGTCCTTCAGCGGGTCGCCGACGGGCCACTTGCAGGTGCGCTCGGTAAGATCGGTAAGAGAGAGCTTGCGCGAAATCGGCACCACGACATTGGAAGCCGGGATGTACTCCATCTCTTGGATGGTATCCAGCTCGTGGTCTTCCTTCAGAGCCGTAGCGCCCACGGTCCGCGGTACCGTGCGGGTTGCAACGCGTGCCGGGTAATTGGCGGGACGAGCGGGGCTTGCGGCGCGCTTGGAATTGCGTGCTGCAGCCGGTGTGCCACCCGCCTTGGCGCGACCGGGCAGGTTCAGTCGATGGACCTTGCCGATCACGGCATTGCGGCTGACGCCGCCCAGTTGTGCTGCGATCTGACTGGCGCTCAGGCCTTCAGCCCAAAGCCTCTTCAGTTTCTCGACGCGCTCATCTGTCCAGTTCATGCCCGTTCTCCGCCTATTGAACGTGTTTCGGCATGCAGAATCCCTCCCCGTTGGCGCGATTACATTTCGCGCCAGCCACTATATCTAGGCTTTGGGTGACTAGTTCCGCCGCATGCAGTCTAGTTGTTGAGGACAACCTACTGTTCGGCAGACTCGGTGGCAAGAGTCGCAGGAATCGCGACGAATCGATTTCGCGGTTTTCCCCAACTTGCTTTTGAAGCGAGTCATTTTTGTCACATCCGCAGCGCCTGCAGACGAAGCCCGTTTTGTTGACACATCGCGGCGAAATAGAGATAGTGCGCACGCCGCCCACAGGGCGGCATTTTGATTTTGCCGCTCGTTGCATCGGCGGCACTGACGAAGGAGTTGTCGTGATGGCTGGGCCCGCGCTGTTCGAAACCTATAACCGCGTCCCGCTTCGCTTTGAGCGTGGCGAGGGGGTTTGGCTGACGACTGAGAACGGCGACCGCTACATGGATTTCGCCGCGGGCATTGCGGTCAATTCTTTGGGGCATGCGCATCCGCACCTCGTGGCGGCGCTGAAGGACCAAGCCGACAAGCTCTGGCACCTGTCGAACCTCTATGATGTTCCTGGTCAGGAAAAGCTCGCGCGGCGGCTGACGGAAGCTACCTTCGCAGATAGGGTCTTCTTCACCAATTCAGGGGCCGAGGCTCTGGAGTGTGCCATCAAGACAGCGCGCCGCTACCAGTTCAGCAAGGGCCGTCCCGACCGCTTCCATATCATCACCTTCGAGGGCGCATTCCATGGGCGTACGCTCGCGACCATCGCTGCTGGCGGGCAGGCCAAGTATCTGGAGGGCTTCGGTCCCAAGGTGCAAGGGTTCGATCAGGTTCCCTTTGGCGACCTGGAGGCGGTAAAGGCCGCGATTACGGAGGCCACGGCTGCCATCCTGTTGGAGCCGGTCCAAGGGGAAGGCGGCCTGCGTCGCGTTTCCAACGAATTCATGCGGGCTTTGCGAGAGCTTTGCGACGAGCACGGTTTGCTTCTGATCCTGGATGAGGTCCAGTGCGGCGTCGGACGCACCGGCAAGTTCTTCGCCCACGAATGGTCGGGTGTCACGCCGGACATCATGGCCGTCGCCAAAGGCATCGGCGGCGGTTTCCCGCTCGGCGCCTGCCTTGCGACGGAAGAGGCCGCAAGCGGAATGAAGCCCGGCACGCACGGCACCACCTACGGCGGAAATCCGTTGGCCATGGCGGTGGGCAATGCGGTGCTGGATGTCGTCCTCGCCGAAGGATTCCTGGAACATGTACGGGACGTGGCGCTCGTCTTCCGCCAGGGCCTCGAAGGTCTGAAGGATAGGTTCCCGGATGTGATCGAGGAGATCCGTGGCGATGGCCTGATGCTTGGTATCAAGGCAAAGGTGCTGAATACGGACCTGCTGATGGCCATGCGTGACGAGCGCCTGCTCGCCGTCGGAGCCGGAGACAACGTAATCCGGCTTCTGCCGCCGCTGGTCGTCACCGCCGCGGAGGCGCGCGAGGGGCTTGCCCGCATTGAGCGTGCCGCCGAAAAGCTGACTAAGTCGGACCTGAAGAAAACCGCGTAAGGAGTGGAGGGCAGCTCGCCCTCGTTGAACGACATGGCGTCACCAAAGCATTTTCTCGATATCTCTGCCGTCTCTGAAGCCGATCTGCGGACCATCCTGGAGGATGCCAAGACACGCAAGCAGGCGACAAAGGCCGGTACTGCAGACAAGCCGCTCGCAGGCAAGATGCTGGCGATGATCTTCGAGAAGCCCTCTACCCGCACCCGCGTCTCCTTTGACGTGGGTATGCGCCAGCTTGGCGGTGAGACGCTTTTCCTGTCTGGGACCGAAATGCAGCTTGGCAGGGCTGAAACCATTGGCGATACGGCGCGCGTTCTGTCGCGCTATGTCGATGCAATCATGATCCGCACGACAGACCACGCCCGCATGCTCGAAATGGCCGAACATGCCACCGTCCCCGTCATCAATGCGCTGACGGATGATACTCACCCTTGCCAGATCATGGCCGACATCATGACGTTCGAAGAGCACCGCGGGCCGGTCAAGGGCAAGACCATCGCCTGGACCGGAGATGGCAACAACGTGCTGCATTCGCTCGTCGAGGGCGCTGCCCGCTTCGGCTACCGCATGAATATGGCCGTACCCATGGGCTCCGAGCCTTCTGATAAGTTCCTGAACTGGGCCCGCAACAATGGCGGCGATATCATGCTCTGCCATGATGCCGAACGTGCGGTGGCAGGGGCCGATTGCGTTGTGACGGACACCTGGGTGTCGATGAACCAGGAGCACAAGGCGCGGGGACACAACATCTTCCAGCCCTATCAGGTCAACGCGCAGTTGATGAAGCAGGCGGAAAAGGATGCACTCTTCATGCATTGCCTGCCCGCTCATCGAGGCGAAGAGGTGACGAACGATGTGATTGACGGACCGCAGTCCGTGGTCTTCGATGAAGCTGAGAACCGTCTGCATGCGCAGAAGTCGATCCTCGCCTGGTGCTTCGGCGCTGTCTGACGCCAAGTCTTGATTTGCCGTAAAAGCGCCCCCATCTGTCGGCTTTCGTTAGCGCGGCCGTAACCCAGCTGCGCCTCACACCCATCGCCGATGATTTTTGCGCCGCAGCGGTTCCGCCCGGACCCGCCCATGTGTAGAAGCAGGACACGTCGGCGCGAAGGAGCAAGCCATGGCGGAAGCCACAGTTGAACTCAAGGATCTCGATTTTGCCGGCGACGACCGTGTAGTTCCCTTCCAAGTGGAGGGTTTGGACGTGCGCGGTCGAGCGGTACAGCTTGGGCCACTGCTGAACTCCATTCTCGGGCGCCACGACTATCCGGCACCCGTCGCACGACTGCTTGCTGAAGCCATCGTCTTGACCGCGCTTCTTGGCACGTCGCTGAAGTTCGAAGGCAAGTTCACCGTGCAGACGAAGGGCGATGGACCGGTCGACCTTCTCGTTGCGGACTTCTCGACGCCCAACAGCCTGCGCGCCTATGCTCGCTATGACGAGGACGCGTTGGCAGAGGCGGTTGCCGCAGGTCGGATCTCGCCGCCGGAATTGCTTGGCAGCGGTGTCCTCGCGTTCACGATCGATCATGGTCACAACATGCAGCCTTACCAGGGCATCGTACCGCTCGACGGTTCATCGCTGGAGGAAATTGCCGGCGTCTATTTCCGTCAGTCAGAGCAGATCCCCACCAAGGTGCGCCTCGGGGTGGCCGAACTGCTGGATCGCGATCCGTCGGGAAGGCCCCGCCACAACTGGCGCGCTGGTGGTCTTGTGGCTCAGTTCCTCCCGCAAGCGCCCGAGCGGATGCGCCAGCCGGACCTTCATGGCGGCGATGGCGACGAACGTGGTCACGACCACAGTGACGACGACGCCTGGACGGAAGCGCGCATGATGGTCGAGACCATCGACACGGACGAATTGACCGATCCGCAGGTGCCTATCGAACGGCTGCTGTTCCGGCTCTTCCACGAGCGCGGCGTACGCGTTTACCAACCGCAGTCGGTTGCCGACCGCTGCAGTTGCTCGCGCGACAAGATCAAGAGCGTCCTGGAGGGTTTCAGTGCGGAGGAGATCCAAGCGAGCGAGGAGGAGGGGGAGATTGCGGTTACCTGCGAGTTCTGCTCAACGACATACCGGTATAAGGCAGAGGAGTTCGCTGCGGCCTGACCAGAGCCTGCGGATGAATGTCAGTTGAGGACGCGCACGAGGCCGGGAGAATCAAGCGAGAAGGCGGGGATTTCGACATCGAAGGCCTCGCCTTCGTCCGTCTCCATCCGATAGTGCCCGAACATGACGCCGGATGGCGTGTCCAGCGGGCAGCCGGACGAATACTCATACCTGTCGCCTGGAGCCAGACGCGGCTGTTCCCCCACGACCCCCGGCCCCTCGACCTCATCGACGAGACCGCTCTGGTCGGTGATATGCCAGTACCGATGTGTCAAGCGCACCGTCGAGGAGGATTGGTTCTCAATCACGATATGGTAGCCCCAGACGTAGCGGCTCTCCTCCGGACAGGATTGCTCCTCCAGATAAAAGGGTTCTACGACGACTTCGATGTCTCTGGTGCGAGCCCGGTACATAACGCGGCACTTCTTGATGATCCGGACTCGGGTATCGTACAGCTTGTGGCGCCCGTCAAGGAAAGGGAGCCCGTCCAGCCGGCCTTCAGCGCCCAATTTCAAATTAAGGATAACTGGAAACCTTAAAGGCGGCCATTGGAGGAGGCGTCAGCCCGGCATCCTCTCCAGAGCGCGCGCGAAGTCCTCCAGCAGATCCTGTGTATCCTCTATTCCCGCCGAAAGCCGCAGCGTGCCCGGAGATATGCCGAGTTCCGCACGCGCTTCGTCGGAAAGGTTCTTGTGCGTCGTCGTGGCCGGATGCGTGATCAGGCTCTTGGCATCGCCGAGATTGTTGGAGATCCTGACCACCTCCAGTGCATTCTGCAGCGCGAACGCTGCCTCCTTGCCGCCCTTGAGTTCCAGGCAAACCAGCGTCGAGCCGCCGCTCATCTGGCGCGCGATGATATCCGCCTGCGGATGATCGGCCCGACCCGGATATATCACCTTCGCCACCTGCTTCTGTTCGGCCAGGAAATCGGCAATCTTGGCTGCGTTCTCCGTCTGTTGTTTCACGCGCAGCGGAAGCGTCTCAATGCCCTTGAGCAGCGTCCAGGCATTGAACGGAGACATCGCCGGTCCGGTATGGCGGAAGTAGTCCTGCAGATGCTCCGTCACCCACTCGGTGTCGGACAGCACGACGCCGCCGAGGCAGCGCCCCTGTCCGTCGATGTGCTTGGTGGCGGAATAAACAACGATATGGGCGCCAAGCTCCAGCGGCTTCTGGAAGAGCGGTGTGGCGAACACGTTGTCGACCACCACCTTGGCGCCGATCTGGTTGGCGAGTTTTGCCACACCTGCGACATCAACGACCTCCAGGGTGGGATTGGTCGGGCTTTCGAGGAAAAAGAGCTTGGTGTTCTTCTGGATCGCCTTTTCCCAGTTCTCCAGGAAGCGCCCGTCCACCAGTGTGCATTCGATGCCGTACTTCGGTGCCAGCGTCTCCACCACCCAGCGGCAGGAGCCGAAGAGGGCGCGGGCGGCGACGATATGATCCCCCGCCTTCAACTGGCAGAGGATAGCAGCGGCAACGGCGGCCATGCCCGAAGCGGTCGCACGGGCGTCCTCGGCGCCTTCCAGCATGCACATCCGTTTCTCGAACATGTCATTGGTCGGGCTGCCGTAGCGGGCATAGATGAAGCCCTCCGTCTCGCCCTTGAAGCGTGCCTCGGCTGCTTCCGCGGTCTCGTAGACGAAGCCTTGAGTCAGGTAGATGGCTTCCGACGTTTCTCCGTATTGCGACCGGAGCGTTCCACCGTGAACGAGCTGGGTTGCGGGGCGCCAATTCTTCGACATGCGCATGCACCTTTCAGACACAAAAAAACCGGCCGTGCGAAAAGCAGACCGGTCTCACCCCGGTCTCTTTAGCCACTTGTTTAACGTGGCTGCAAGCCGACCGGCCAAATCACCACGGGATAAATCTGCCATACTCTCGGTCTCCGCTTGCGTCAATGGCTGCCATTTGGTTTTGTCCGTGCAAGCGAGGGCAACACCATGACAAGGACCACGGGCATTCTGGCGGACCGGGCCATTACGGCACTGTTTGAGAGCGGGCGCCTCCTGTCTGAAAAGAGGCTGGATGCCGACCAGGTTCAACCTGCAAGTCTTGACCTGCGGCTGGGGGCGAAAGCGTTTCGCGTGCGGGCAAGCTTCATGCCGGGTCCCAACAGCCGGGTGTCCGACAAGTTGGACAGGCTGAAGCTCCACGTGGTCGACCTTTCGGAAGGCGCCGTTCTGGAAACGGGCTGCGTCTACATCGTGCCTTTGATGGAAAGCCTGGATCTTCCGGCGGAGATGTCGGCCTCGGCAAACCCTAAAAGCTCCACCGGACGGCTCGATATCTTCACGCGCGTCATTACCGACTATGCGCAGGAGTTCGACAAGATCCCGGCGGGCTATTCCGGGCCGCTTTACCTGGAAATCAGCCCACGCACTTTCCCGATCGTCGTGCGTCGCGGTTCAAGGCTCTCACAGATCCGCTTCCGCGTCGGCAATGCCGTGCTGAACGAGCCGGAACTGTTGGAACTGCATCAGGCGGAAACGCTGGTGGCGTCGCGCGATCCCAATGTCAGTGGCGGCGGCATTGCCCTGTCGATTGATCTGACGGGGGACAAGGATGGCTTGATCGGCTACCGCGGCAAACATCACACCGCCGTGGTTGATGTGGACAAGAAGGCCCAGCACGACATCTTCGATTTCTGGGAGCCACTCTATAGCCGCGGCCGCAACGATCTGATCCTCGACCCGGACGAGTTCTACATCCTCGTCTCCCGCGAAGCGGTGCATGTGCCGCCGCTTTTTGCCGCGGAGATGACGCCCTTCGATCCGCTCGTGGGCGAATTTCGGGTTCATTACGCCGGCTTCTTCGACCCGGGCTTTGGCCACGCCCAGGCCGGCGGAAAGGGAAGTCGCGCGGTGCTGGAGGTGCGCAGCCATGAAGTGCCCTTCATCCTCGAGGACGGCCAAATCGTCGGGCGGCTTGTCTACGAGCACATGCTGGAAAGGCCGCAGGCGCTCTATGGCGTGGGCCTCGGCTCCAACTATCAGGCGCAGGGCCTCAAGCTCTCGAAGCACTTCCGGCTTGGCTGAGACACTTCGGCATCGGCCGTTCATGGTGCTTGACAGGAGCCGCGAACTAGGAGAACTCTGCCTCCCGTCGCGGGTGTAGCTCAATGGTAGAGTAGCAGCTTCCCAAGCTGACGACGAGGGTTCGATTCCCTTCACCCGCTCCAGTTCCCGAAGCTGCTGCGCCGTTTTAGACGTGTTGCCGATATCAAAACACCGCGAGATACCGCAGCAGTGAGATGATTCCGATAATGATGACGATCACTTGGGCGATCTGCTTGGCGCGCCCGTCGATGGGCAGGCGTGCGATCAGGTAGAGAACCAGTACGATGACAAGAAACGTGACGAGCAGGCTAACAAGTACAGACATGGGAAAGTCCTGATGAAATTGGTTACGGGTCGGCATATAGGGCGGGGTTGTTGAAGAGGAAGTAGATCGTGGGGGCATCACCATCGGATGGGGCTGCCCGTGTCGCTACTTCACCGGCTGGTGCGGCGTCTTCTTCCAGAAGAAGGGGCGAACTCTCAGTTCGATGATGGCACGCCAGGCCGCAACCGACGTCATCATCCAGTAGAGAGGGACGGCCATCCACCGCGGCCCCAGCAAACGCTTCTCGTGCTCCGTCATCGTGCTTACGCCGAGTGCGACGAAGATGAGGTAGCTGCCGAAGATGTTCACCGTGTCGACGAAAAACAGCCAGATCACCGACGCGGGTATCGAACCGGTAGGCGCCTCCAGCATCGCTGCTGCACCTTGTGCGAGAAAAACGAAGATCAATGGATGGAGCAGGGACGATAGCAGCATGCCTCCGATCATGAGGTGAAAGATCAGGCACGCTCCAAGCCCCATTTCCCGAACAAGCCGCCTGGGTTGGCGCATCATCACTAACCATGTCTGCGCCCATCCCTTGAACCAGCGGGTCCGCTGACCCATCCAGATTTTGGCACTGACAGGGGCGTCCTCGAGCGTCTGGCGCCGCAGGACGTCAGCCCGATAGCCGAGGCGGAAAAGGCGCAAGCCCAGATCGGCGTCCTCCGTCACGTTGAAGGGGTCCCAGCCCCCAACCTCCTTGAGCACCTGCGTTCGGAAGTGGTTGGATGTGCCGCCGAGCGGCATCGGCATCCGGTACTGCGAAAGCATCGGTAGCAGTCCGCGGAACAAGGAGGAGTATTCGAGCGAGAAGATTGCGCTGAGCCATGAGGAGCGGGCGTTGGTAATGATCAGCGGTGCCTGCAGACACGCGACATCCGGGGGGAGGTCGCAAAATCTCTTATGCGCCTCTTGCAACTGACCGGGGTGCGGGCGGTCCTCTGCATCATAGATGACAAGATACTCTCCGCGCACTCCGGAAAGTGCGTAGGTAAGCGCTTTCGGCTTCGTCCGTGGATGAGCCGGTGGGACTTTTATGATCTCCATGTGTCTTGGCAGCATCTGTGCTTGGAGCGCGGTGATGGTGTCCTCGTCGTCTGCCTCGCACACGAGCTTGATGTCGAGGAGTGAGGGCGGCCAATCGAGCCGTTTGAGGCAGCGAACCAGCTGTTCTGCCACGGTCGCTTCTCGATAAAGAGCAACGAGGACGGTGTAGCAGGGAAGGGGGCCGGGCACCGGCGGCGGTTCTCGGTATCGCTTTCGCCTGCGATAGGTGAGCGCTCGAATCCTCAGCAGGAGGCTGGCGAGATACAGGTAGGAGAGAACGGGGTGAAGCACTGGAAGGACAAGCTCCGGTGCAATCAGGAGCGCGGCCAGGAATGGCGAAAGGAACATGCCGGCCAGGAAGCCCTGAGATCCCGTCAGAACGGTGCGGGCGGAGAACCGTGGGAGGTTGTCGAAGAGCGACGAGATCGCCTGCCGTACTCGCCGCTGCGCACCCGTGTGCCACACGGCAGCCCTGATGGCCGACGGTGTGGTGATGGCGAGATCCCGCCGTAGCATCGGCTGGTTGATCAGTGCCGCGGCAAGGTCTGCCAATCGGGCCGCTTCCGGTACCACGGCTACCTGCGGCGCCTCGCGCCGGTGGTGGACGCGAACGGTAATCGGGCGGTGCAACTGCGTGTCGAGCGTCTCGCTATCGATGACGGCTTCTGCGGAAATGCTTTCGATGAACGGAAGCCGTAGCAGGCGCGCCATGGCACCATAGTAGGCACGCTCCTCGATTCCAGGATGATGTAGCAGCTCGGTTTCGATGGTGGTGCCATTGCGTTGAGCTCGTTGCGCCAAGGTCCGGACCAGCGGCTTGGCAAACCCGAGCGATTGCAGGGCTCGAGCCTCATCGGCGAGATCGATCGTTGCACATTCGTTGCCCGCCACGAACGCACCGGATGGTGTCCCCGTCTGCGGAGCCTCGCTGAGGGCCCCTACTGATTGCGGATATTCCCCCAGACGCATGACTCTGATACACCATCAACCATAGCCGTCCTAATCTGGATTATATGGATGCCTCCTCCGCTTTCATCCCTGAAAACCCGGGGGAAAATACTCGCACTGGTTGTTTTCGCGTGTATGTTCGCTCCATTTTTTAGCGGCGTCGCGGCGCAGCCAGATCAGCATCAACTTCCGGTACTTTTCGATGCCCGTGAGCGGCTGCCGCGGCCGGACCTTTCCAATTTTGTGCGTCTGCGCATTCTTACCACCGTTGATTTTCCCCCTTTTAATTTCGCCGATCAGACTGGTCGTCTCGCCGGCTTTCATATCGATCTTGCGCGGGAGATCTGTGCCGAACTGGAAATCGAGGCACGCTGCCAGATTCAGGCCTTGCCGTTCGAGGAGCTGGAAGGCGCACTTGCAAGCGGATCAGGTGAGGCCGTGATGGCCGGAGTGGCCGTCACGGCGGAGCGGCGGCAGAAATTTAGCTTCTCACGCGCCTATCTTACGATTCCGGCCCGGTTCGCCCGCCTCAAGTCGAAGCAAATCGTCGGCGATGGACCGCAGTCCCTCGCAGGACGTCCGGTTGGCGTCGTCAACGGCACTGCACATCAGGCCATGCTGAGGGCCTTCTTCCCAAAAGTGATCCCGGTTGCATTCGAGGACCGTGATGCGATGTTCGAGGCGTTGAAGGCAAGCCGGCTTGACGCGGTCTTCTCGGATGGCCTCACGCTACCGTTCTGGATCGCTGGCGACGCATCCGAAGATTGCTGTGCCCTTCTTGGCGGACCCTACCTCTCGGAGCAGTTTCTGGGTGAGGGGTTGGCGGTCATGCTACAGCAGGAGAACACGACGTTGGCAGCTGCCTTCGACCACGCGCTTGCGGCGCTTTCCCGCAGCGGGCGGCTGCAGGATATCTACCTGCGCTATTTTCCCTATGGGTTATACTGAAAGAATTCCCATCTTACTGGCTTGCCCAGATGATCCGAGCAAGCCATTCGACGTCAGACAGATCCAGGCTGCGGTTCGGGTGTTCCGGGTTCAGTGAATGAAGTTCGATGGCGCGCGCCGTCTGGCGCATCAGGATCTTGGCCATCACCTCGCCCTCGCGTGTCTTCACCACCACGCGGTCTCCCCGTCGGACCTGAGCTCCCGGCTCCACGATCAATACGTCCCCATCCCGGTAGAGCGGCATCATCGACTCGCCCTGAACTTCGAGTGCGTACACACCAGCCTTGCGGCCCGGCGAGGCAGGAAACTCCACCACATCCCATCCCTGACCGGCAGGAAAGCCACCGTCGTCGAAGAAGCCGCCAGCACCAGCCTGAGCGAATCCCAATAGCGGAATTGTCCCTGCTTGCGGCGGGAATGCACCATCGGGGAGCGGCGAATGAGAGGGCGAGATTGAGCTCAAGAATTGTTCGACACTGGCGCCGGTCGCATCCAAGACCTTGGCGATCGACTCTGTGGAAGGCCAGCGCAGCCGACCATCAGGCCCGTGACGTTTCGACTTGTTGAACGCGGTCGGATCAAGGCCCGCACGTCTGGCCAGACCGGACGGCGTCAGCTTATGGCGCTCGGCCAGCGCATCAATGGCGCGCCAGATCGTTTCGTGTGACAGCATGGCCGTAGCGTCTCCGGCTCAAGGAGCCGGAAACAGTGCTCCGCCCCTCTCGCCACCTGATCCCGATCCGCGAGCATGCCTCGTCGAAGCGCATGTCTGCGGCCTGGCAAGGAAATCGTGCCAGCTCCGCGAATTTAACGGAGACGGGTGGGGCGGTAAAGAGGGGAAAGGAATAAAATCCTCTGAATGGGCTCACGCCACCAGCGGCATGTTGATCTTGCTGAGTTTGATGACTGCCTGCGTTCGGCTGTCGACGTTGAGCTTCAGAAGGATCGCAGACACATGTGCCTTGATCGTTGCCTCCGACACGCCAAGCGCATAAGCGATCTGCTTGTTGAGCAAGCCTTCACCGAGCATTGTCAGAACCCGGCTCTGCTGCGGCGTCAGTGTCCGCAGCCGTTCCAGAAGTTCGCTGATGCCTGGATCTTCCTCGACAACCGGCACTTGTCCCTCCGGTGCCCAGATGTCGCCCTCGAGCACGGCCTGCACGCCCTGTCGAATCTCATCGAGCCCGGAGGATTTCGAGATGAAGCCCGAAGCGCCGAGTTCAAGGGATCGCCGGATGGTTGCAGGGTCGTCGCTGGCGGAGACGATGACAATCGGAACACCAGCGAACTCTGCCCTTAACGACATCAGTCCCGAAAACCCACTGACGCCGGGCATCGCAAGGTCAAGCAGCATCAGGTCGGCGTCCGGATTGTCCAGTACCGCGCGCCGCGCTTCGTCGAAATCACCTGCCTCGAGAATGGAAACATCGGCAGCAAGACCGCCTACGGCCTGTTTCAGCGCACCGCGAAATAGCGGGTGGTCGTCGGCGATGATGATGTTAAGTGTGTGCATTCTAAGGCTCCCTCCCAAGAGCATAGACGCAGGACGTTGTTGGATAATCTACGCTTATGCCGCGCGGGAAACAATAGCCGGGGGAGGTTCGTGCGTTGAGATGCCGTTTCAGGTGCGATCGGGTGCCTGTTCCTGCTGATCTCGCTCTGCCGTGAATTCCTTGATGATGGCCATGAACCGCCGCATGAAGCGCTCCATGATCGACAGGCTCTGCTCGATTTCTGCTTCGCCGGGAAGGTCACGTGAGGCTCCCCCCTGCTCCAGTCGGTCCTCCAGGGCGCTCACACGTTTCTCGAGCAGGTCGAGCTCCTGTTCGTAGGCTGCGCGCTCGTCGGCTGCCATCCGGCAGGAAAGCGTGCCGTTGTCTTCCCGGCAGAGCGAGACGGTGCCCGTCTGCCGGTCGAGACGCACGAGGCCGTTATCCGTTCGTTCGAGTTGGAAGCGCTGCCCTTCCGCCTCCTGCGCCACGGCGAGGCTTGGCAGAAGCGCCAGCGATAGCACAAGCGGTCTCATCATCCTGTCGTCCCTCTCTTTCGGTGGACAAGCGCCGGGCTTTGCGGCAAACGCAGGCGATCCACTTCCCACCGTGCCCGATCGAAAGCTGCCTGATGTCCAATATCGTCTACAAGATCGTTCCGACAAGTCTGTGGCGGGCTGCGGAGAAAAAGGGCGTGTTCGAAGGTGCGCCCATCGATCTGAAGGACGGCTACATTCACTTCTCCACGTCCGCTCAGGTAAGAGAAACGGCGCGGCTGCACTTTGCCGGCGCAGACGACCTCATCCTGGTGGCGGTCGACGGCGAGGCTCTTGGACCGGCGCTGAAGTTCGAGCCGTCCCGCAACGGCGATCTCTTTCCCCATCTCTACGCCACGCTCCCGCTCGATGCGATCCTCTGGGAGCAGCCGCTGCCGCTGGGGCCAGACGGGGTCCACATCTTTCCGGAGGATATACAGTGATCGGCCGCCTCTCGCATCTTGCCCGTCAGGGTCTCTTTCTCTTTGAGCCGGAAACCGCCCACGGCATGTCGATCAAGGCGCTGAAGAGCGGCTTGATGCCTGCCTGCACTCTGAAGCCGGACCCGCGGCTTGCCCAGACCGTTGCGGGTCTCTCCTTCGTCAATCCGCTCGGCATGGCTGCTGGCTATGACAAGAATGCCGAGGTGCCGGATGCGCTGCTGCGGCTCGGCTTCGGCTTCACCGAGGTGGGCACGCTGACACCGCGTCCGCAGGTGGGCAATCCGAAGCCGCGCATTTTCCGGCTTGTCGCCGACCGCGGCGTCATCAACCGGCTGGGCTTCAACAACGAAGGCCACGAGGCGGCGCATACACGGCTCGCGGCGCGAAAGAACGCAGGCGGCATCGTCGGCGTCAACATCGGCGCCAACAAGGACAGCGATGACCGAATTGCCGACTACGTCGCCGGCATCCGCCGGTTTGCCGCGCTCGCCAGCTATTTCACCGTCAATATCTCATCGCCCAATACACCAGGCCTTCGCGATCTTCAGGCACGCGAAAGCCTGAAGGCTCTGCTCGATGTCGTACTCTCGGCGCGCTCAGAAGAAGTAACCAGACGGGGCCGACCGCTGCCGGTCTTCCTCAAGATCGCGCCGGATCTCCCGGAAGAGGGGCTGGATGACATTGCGGCCGAAGCCCTCTCGCATGATCTCGACGGTCTGATCGTTTCCAACACGACACTTTCTCGCGCCGGCCTTACGGATACGGGGCAGGCAGGGGAGACAGGCGGCCTCTCTGGGGCGCCGCTCTTCCGGCTGTCGACGGCAGTAGTCGCCAAAATGCGCAAGCGCGTAGGCCCGGCCCTGCCGATCATTGGTGCCGGAGGCGTCTCCAGTGCAGAGGATGCGCTGGAGAAGGTCCGGGCCGGCGCCGATCTCGTGCAGCTCTATTCCTGCATGATCTATGAAGGCCCATCGCTCCCCGCCCGCATCGTTGGCGGACTCTCGCGCCTCCTCGACCGTGAAGGCGTCGCCTCCATCCGAGACCTGCGCGACAGCCGCGTCGATCAGTGGGCCGAAGCGAAGCTCTGAGCCGACTTGCGCGGTATCAGCGCCAGCAGCAGGAACCCTCGCATCAGCAGGAAGAGATTGAGCGACATCCACAGCCCGTGGTTGGCGAGTGTGGGGACCAAGACCGCGAGGGCTGCACAATAAGCGACAAATGACAGCAGCATCATGTTGCGCATCTCACGCGACCACGTAGCGCCGATGAAGACGCCGTCCATCTGGAAGGCCAGCGCTCCGGTTAATCCCGTGATCGCTGCCCAGGGCAGATACGTTGCCGCCGCTTCCCGGACCTCCGTCGATGTCGTGAGAAATTCGATCATCGGGACACCAAGCGCGATGAAGAAGAGCCCGAGCAAACCTGCCATGGCAAATGACCATCCGGCCGTCAGCTTCAGCGCCCGCTCGAACGACGGCCGGTAGTTGGCGCCGACCGCTCGCCCCGAAAGCTGTTCTGCCGCGCCTGCCAAGCCGTCGAGGAAGAAGGCGGACAGCATGAAGACGTTCATCAGTACAGCGTTCGCTGCCAGCGTCACGGCGCCGAAGCTCGAACCCACTCGGGTCATCAGGGCGAAGGCGCCATTCAGCACCAGCGAACGGATCAGGATGTCTGCATTGAGCTGGAACAGTTGCTTCAGCTTCGCAGGATCGAGGATCTCTGCCCGCGAGGGGCGGCTAGCGGCGGAGAGCTGCCGCACCACAACGACGGTCCCCACGATCGCCGCCAGCGCCTCTGCTGCCGCCGTCCCCCAGGCAACGCCGGCGATGCCCCAGCCGAGGCCGAGCCCGAGATAGATCGACAGCAGGATGTTGGTGCCATTCAAGAGGATCTGCAGGATCAGCCCCAGCATTGCCTGGCCCCGTCCGAAGACGAAGCCCAGAACGGCATAGTTGACGAAGGTGGCCGGGCTGGAAAGAACGCGGATGGCGAAGTAGCTGCGCACCACCTCGGCCACCGCTCGGTCGTCCGTCATCAGCTCCGGCGCAAACCGCAGCAGCAGAGGCGCGAGAAGCAGCATCACCAGGCCGAGCCCGACTGCGCTGAGGGCAGCGCGCAGAAAGACCGCCTGCTGCTCGCGCAGGTCGTCGCGGCCGAAGGCCTGGGCCGCAAGCCCGGTGGTCGATGTGCGGAAGAAGCTCAGGCTGCCATAGATCAGGTCGAACAGGATGGCGCCGATAGCCAATCCGGCCAAGGCCTCCGGCTGCCCCATCCGTCCCACCACGGCCGTATCGGTGATGCCGAGCAGCGGCGTGGTCAGGAGACCGAGTGTCATCGGCACGGCAATGGACAGCACCAAACGGTGGGTCACCTCGAAAGGTCGGGTGGTGGACGACGCTTCGGGCCTCGCCTCCATCAGGCGGAAAGCACCATGGCCCAATAGGGGCGTGATGCCGGGGAGTGTGCCACCGCAACGCCCAGGCCGCTATAGTTGCCCAGCATGTTGGTGAGGTGGCGCTGAGAGTTCAGCCAGGCCTGCACGGCTTCTTCCACCGAGCCTTGGCCGCTCGCGATGTTTTCTGCCGCCGGCAGTGGCACGTTTCGGCGCTTCATCCGCGACTTGAAGTCGTCACCAAGGCCGATCAGATGCGTCATCTGCTCCGCCTTTGCCATCCGCACCGCCTGTTCCTGTGCGGCACTGCGCGCGGCCGGTTGAGCGCCCAATCGGGAGAGGCCACGTTCGGTGCGCACTCTGTTGACGAGTGGCAGTGCGTCCGACGTCTCGTCCTCGGCGCCTTCTACGGGAGCCAGCACGCCAACGGTTGAGCATGACATAAGAAATAATCCGACGCCGGTCAGGATGAGCATGTCCCGGCGGGACGACATGAGAAATCGCCCGCTCATGTCTAGCGCCTGAAGCTGATCAGCCGGAGGAGGATGAAGATCGGAATAACGATGGTCGCGCCCAAGATCAAATAGTCGCCCACGCGTCCCAATGCATTGAAGCCCTGGTACCACAAGTCGAGTACGAAGTTGCGGATGCTGTAGACGATGTCCCAGGGGTCGAGGCCGAAGACTGCCATGACGAATCCGACGACCAGCGACACCACGATCAGTTTCACGAGCGTGCGTCCCGGCGTGTCGCCGAGGAGCCGATTGACTCGTTCCGACATTCTGAAGTTCTCCGTTGCGCGGGCAGACATAAGCGGCAAGCGGCTGTCCCGCAAGACATCGCATGAGGATGGTGCAGGTCCACTCAAATAGAACTTGAGTTTTTTTGTGGCTTCAGCCAATAACCCGCACCCTCTCGAGACAATCCATGCCGCCCAGCCAGTTTTCTTCCGGCGATGCCCTTGCCGACCGCCGCGTCGAATACGCTCGCATGCTGGCCGAAACCGGCGATCTTCTCGCTGCGACCGAGCTTGTCGAACAGGCGCTTGAGCTGGTTCCCTACTGGGCCGCTGGGTGGTTCAGCCTTGGCGAGTACCGCGAACGAAATGCTGTGGTCGAAGGTGCGGTTGACGCTTACCGTCAAGCCTTGCGCTTCGATCCGCAAGACGTCTTCGGTGCTCGCCTGAAGCTTGCCCTCTTGGGGGCAGCGGAAGTTCCGGACCTGCCGCCGAGCCGCTACGTCGAAAGTCTCTTTGACGACTATGCCGAACGCTTCGATGAGGCGCTGGTTGAAAGGCTGAACTATCGAGTACCTGAAGACCTCGCCAGAATGATTGCCGACAAGGCGCCATTCCGTCTGACGGTTGATCTCGGCTGTGGCACCGGTCTGCTCGGAGCCGCAATTCGGCACATGACGGACCATCTGGAAGGTTTCGATCTCTCGGCCAACATGCTCGCCAAGGCGGAGCAGAAGGCGATCTATGATTACCTTTCAGAGGCTGATCTCAATCTGCCGGCAGAAGCGGCAGGACTGTTCGGTCCAGGACGTCCGACCTTTCGTGCCGATCTCGTTACCGCCGCAGATGTGTTGATCTATCTCGGCTCGCTTGAGACCGTTATGCCGCTCGTGGCCGACTTGCTGTCGACGGGTGGCCACTTCGCCTTCTCGGTGGAAGAGGCGACGGGCAACGAGGGGTTCCAACTGCGGGAGTCGCTCCGGTACGCCCATACTGAACCCTACATCCGTGCCCTGCTGGAGAAATCCGGCTTTGAGACGGTCGCGACGATGCCGACCGACATCCGTCTCGATCGCGGAGAACCAGTTCCCGGGATGTTGTTTCTGTCGCGGAAGGAAGGTTGACTGTCCCTATTCTTGCTTTTTCTCTTGTCGCTTCTGCTGGCTGTTGAAGGAGCCGGGGGAAAATCTTACACGCGAGGTTCAGAAGAATTTACGGTAGAGGCATTCCTTGACTCAGCAGAAGCAGGCCCAGAAGCGCAGCCTTGGGTTCTACAGCGCGGACCCGTCGCAGCACACGCTGCTTGAGGATGCGCAGGGGCTCGTCACGGGCGCCCTGGTTGCGGCGCTCGGCTTCTACTTCCTGAACCAGGTCGGCTTGCTGACGGGCGGCACAGCCGGCGTTGCCTTCCTGCTCCACTACGCCTTTGGCATCTCCTTTGGACTGCTGTTCTTCATCGTCAACCTGCCGTTCTATTACCTGTCGTTTCGCCGACTGGGGCTCGCCTTCTCCTTCAAGACCTTCATTGCCATCGCTCTGGCGTCGGTGATCACGGAGATCGAACAAGAATTCTTGCTTATCCAGTATCTTCACCCTGCCTGGGGCGCGCTGCTCGGCGGACTGCTTTTAGGCTATGGATTGCTGGCACTCTACAGGCATCGCGCAAGTCTCGGCGGCGTCGGTATTCTTGCCATTTACATCCAGGAGCACTTCGGCATTCAGGCGGGGCTGGTGCAGCTTGCCTTCGACATCTGCGTCATGATCTGCGCCTTCTTTGTGGTTGCACCGGAGATCGTGCTCTGGTCGGTTCTTGGCGCGGTAGTCCTCAACATCTTCCTGGCGATCAACCACCGCTCCGATCGCTATATCGTGGTGCGCTGATGGCAGGCGAAGGAAGGACGCCGGTCGGCTTCTGGGCCTCCACGTCTGACCGTCATTCGGTCATCGAAGACGTCCAGGCCATCGCCGCAGGCAGCATGTTGGCGGCTCTCGGCGTCACCATGCTTGCGGCAGCCGGCCTGCTGATCGGCGGCACGGCCGGCCTCGGTTTCCTGGTACGTTATTCAACCGGGCTCAGCTTCGGCCTCGTCTTCTTCGCGCTCAACCTCCCGTTCTACTGGTTGGCCTATCGCCGTATGGGCCTTGCGTTCACCGTCAAGACCTTCTCCGCCGTGGCGCTGACCTCGGTGCTGACGGAGGTCCTTCCGACGCTGATGGGCTTTGACCATCTTCATCCGGTCGCGGCAGCTTTGTTCGGGGGTCTGCTGATCGGCATGGGCATGCTGGCGCCTTTCCGCCACCGGGCATCGTTGGGGGGCTTCGGAATACTGGCGCTCTACCTTCAGGATCGCTTCGGCTGGCGCGCCGGCGTCGTTCAGCTGGGCCTCGACCTCCTCGTCCTGGCGCTCTCCTTCTTCGTGGCAAACCCGGCGGTGATTTTCTTCTCGATTCTTGCCGCGGCGACCCTCAACCTGACGCTCGCCATCAATCACCGCACGGATCGATACGTCGTCCGCTGAAGTTCAGGCGGTGGCAAGCTTCGCCATCGCCCGCTTCTCGCGACGGCGCTGTACGGAAGAGGGGATGTTCATCGCCTCGCGATACTTGGCGACCGTCCGCCGTGCGAGATCGACCCCTCCTTGTTTCAGGCTGACGACAATGTCGTCATCGGAGAGAACGGCTTCAGGGCTCTCTTGGGCAATCAGCGCGCGGATGCGGTGGCGCACAGCTTCCGCCGAATGGCTGTCGCCGCCCGCGTCGGCCGAGCCGATCGAGACGGTGAAGAAATACTTCAGCTCGAACAGCCCGCGCGGCGTCAGCATGTATTTGTTCGACGTCACCCGGCTGACCGTCGATTCATGCATCTTGATCGCATCTGCGACGGTCTTGAGATTGAGCGGCCGCAGCTGATCGACGCCGTGCGTCAGGAATGCGTCCTGCTGGCGCACGATCTCGGTCGCCACCTTCAGGATGGTCTTGGCCCTTTGATCCAGGCTGCGGGTGAGCCAGTTGGCGCTCTGCATGCAGTCGGAAAGGAAGGCCTGATCATCCTTCTGCTTGCCGCAGGAGGCCGAGACGGTACGGAAGTAATCGCGGTCGACCAGCACGCGGGGCAGGGTCTCAGGATTCAGTTCAATCACCCATTGATCATCCGCTCCGCGCCGCACCAGTACATCCGGAGAGATTGTCTCGCAGGTGCTGCGCTCAAAACTGCTACCCGGCTTCGGGTTCAGGTTGCGGATTTCCGACAGCATGTCGAGAAGGTCTTCGTCGCCGACACCGCAATGCCGCCGAAGTGCCACAAAATCCCGTCGTGCAAGAAGCTCCAGTCGGTCAATCAGTGCCTCCATGGCGGGATCGAACCGATTGCGTTGCCGAAGCTGAATGGCGAGGCATTCCTTGAGGGACCGCGCCATGACGCCCGGCGGGTCGAGTGTCTGCAGGCGTTGAAGCAGGTCTTCCACCTGCTGTGGCTCGCGTCCCAGGCGTTCTGCAATATCCGCCAGTTCGCCGGAGAAATAGCCTGCCTCGTCGACGCAATCGACCAGGTGTTGCGCAACCAGTCGGTCTGCCGTGCTTTGAAGCAGGAACGGCACCTGTTGCATGAGATGGTCGCGCAGCGTCACCTGGCCCGCAACGAAGTCCTCAAGATCGTAGTCGTCTGCCGCCTCGGCGCCGGGCATGGACTTCCACTGGCCAAGCAATTCGGGCGCATCCGCCTTGCCGGGATCCCGATCATCTTGGAAGACGTTGTCGAAGCCTGCATCAATCTCGCTGAGTTCTGCTCGCCCGACCTCTGGATGAGATGCGCCCCATGCATCATCACCATTTGCGTCCTTGCCGTCATCCGGCGCCATGGCACCAGGGCGTTCTTCTGAGGAGGACGTATTTGCATGCTCGCCTTCGTCACTCGATATGAGTTCCAGCAGCGGGTTCTTTTCGATCTCCTGCGCGATGAATTGTGAAAGCTCAAGATGCGTCATCTGCAGCAGCTGAATGGACTGCATCAGTTGCGGCGTCATGACCAGTGACTGGCTCTGGCGTAGTAAAAGGCCGGCGGACAAGGACATGGGCGGACGCATACTCCCTACACGGCTGATGTCTCGTCATGCGAGACTTCAACTGGCCCAAAAATTGCTTTTTTGAAAGATTTGGTCAAGCGTCCGTAAGGGCGGCGCCCGTTTTTTGCTCAGAGGGTGAACTTGTCGCCCAGATAGAGCCGCCGAACGTCCGGATTATTGACGATGTCGTCAGCGCGGCCATGAGTGAGCACTTCCCCCGCATGGATGATATAAGCGCGATCGATGAGGCCGAGCGTCTCGCGGACGTTGTGGTCGGTGATCAGCACGCCGATGCCGCGGGCGGTCAGGTGCCGTACCAGGTTCTGGATGTCCGAAACCGATATTGGATCGACACCGGCAAAGGGTTCGTCCAACAGCATGAAGGCAGGGTCCGTCGCCAAAGCGCGGGCAATTTCCAGCCGCCGCCGCTCGCCGCCGGACAAGGCTACGGCCGCGGACTTGCGCAGGTGGCTGATGTGAAACTCTTCAAGCAACTCGTCTAATTTGCGCTCGCGCTTCTCCTTACGCGGCTCATGCACCTCCAGAACCGCCCGGATGTTCTGCTCGACGGTCAGGCCGCGGAAGATCGATGCTTCCTGCGGCAGGTAGCCGACGCCGAGTCGGGCACGCCGATACATCGGCATGCCGGTGACTTCGTTGCCGTTTATGGCGATCATGCCCTCATCCACCGGCACTAGTCCGGTGATCATGTAGAAGCAGGTGGTCTTGCCGGCGCCGTTTGGTCCAAGCAGGCCGACAGCCTCGCCACGGCGCACGACGAGTGAGACTCCGTTGACAACCCGGCGCGTGTCATAGGTCTTGGATAAGCCGTGGGCAACGAGGGTACCCTCGTAGCGCTCACGATCCTTCGCGATGAACGGATCACGCCCGCTGGACTTCTTGGCCAGCATGTTCGGCAGGAAAAATTTCACGTGGTAGCCGTCTTACTGTTGCTGGCGCGACTTGGGGTCGAGCAGGATCTCGACCCGCCCGCCGCAGGAGTCAAGCTTTGCTTCGCCCGTTTCCATCCGGACGGTCAGCTTGCAGCCCTTGAAGACATTCTGGCCTTCCGACAGGACGACCTCGTCGCCGGTCAGAACGAAGGTCTGGCTCGCCATGTTGAACTCACCCTTGTCGGCGGTGGCCTTCTGCTCTCCCGAGCTCAGAAAAACCGTTTCATCCAGGAAGATTTTGTCGATGTCCGTGTTGCCCGAGGTCATCGAGGCGCCTTCACCCGTGTAGAGCACCCTCATCTTGCCGGCACGCATGGTGGTTGCACCCTGCACCACCTTCACATTGCCAGTGAAATAGGCAGTCTTCTCCTGCTCCTTGATTTCCAGTTGATCACTTTCGATCTGAATAGGCTCGTCGTTGGAGAGCTTCATCCCATCCATCTGACGCGTCGTGTTCTGGGCGGAGATAGGTGTAGCCACAGCAAGTGAAAGAACAGCGGCGGTGAACATGGAAGCAGAGATGGTGGTCAATCTACGAAAGGTCATGGTTCCCGGCTCTCGTTTTCCGTGTTGCGAAGTGCGGCAGGGTCGATGTTGACCCGAACCTGCCCGGAGAATGTAATGATCTTCCCGTTATCCGCTATATCGAGAGACTCTGCAACAATGGAGGCTTGCCTGGTGGTGATGGAGATCGGATCCTGCGTCACCAGCGTACCGGCCTTCACATCGAGGTTCGCGGACTGAAATTTCGCCGTTGTGCCATTGCTGAGGTTGATGTCAAACGGAGCGGTCAGTTGCATGCGATCTGTTCCACGGTCGAAGATCCCCGCCGTCGCGACGACGCGGGCAATCGTATCCTCGTTGACCGGTACCGCCGCTTTGACATTCTCAAGCGTGATCATATTGGGGTTCTTGATATCCTGGAGTGCCCGCACAGCAGTCATCGAGTAGCTGATGCCATCGTCGTTGCGTCCGGCAATGGCGGGTCGCTCCATGACGATCTTGCCATTTTCGATGCGCGCGCTTTCGATGTTGATATCCTCCGGAAGATAGGCTCGAATAACCGAAACGCCGATAAAAGCGAAGGAAATCAGGGTCGCACCGATCGGCAGCCAAATCCGCAGCCTGCGCACGCGGGCCGAATGGCGCCGCGCCGCCTGATATGCGTCGCCCGCTGCTGGCCCGGCGAAGGCGGGCGCGGGGGATCTCAGCGTTCTTTGCAGCATCCTTGATTGTGTTCCTTGTCTTCGCCTCCGTATCAGTGGTCGGCGAAGCTTCCCTATCTCTGCGTAATATGGTTTCTATGCATCAACAAACAATAACGGCAACATAAAAACGTGATAGCCGACGCGCAGGAGGAGCACCTCGCTCCGGTCGCCATCCGGCAACAAGGAAACCTCATGGACCAATTGGCAATCCTCGACCGCCGGCGGTTGCGGCGCAAGCTGACCTTCTGGCGCATCCTTGCGCTCCTCGTGATCGTCGGTCTCGGCTTCGCCCTTTACCGGCTTGGCGGCGGCGAGGGCGGCGCGGCCTTGCCGCACGTCGCGCAGGTGAAGATCACCGGCATGATCCAGGACGACACCGAACTCCTGGAGCGGCTAGAGGAAATCGCCGAAAGCGCAAGCGCCAAGGCACTGGTCGTCTCCATCACGTCGCCGGGCGGCACCACCTATGGCGGCGAGCGCGTCTTCGAAGCGATCCGCGCGGTCGCCGAAAAGAAGCCAGTGGTCTCCGACATCCGCACGCTTGCCGCATCCGCCGGCTACATGATCGCCGCTGCCGGTGACACGATCGTCGCTGGCGACAATTCGATCACCGGTTCGATCGGCGTGATCTTCCAGTATCCGCAGATCGCCGAGTTGATGGACAAGCTCGGTATTTCGCTGGAGGAGATCAAGTCGGCACCGCTGAAGGCGGAACCCTCTCCCTTCCATCCGCCGAGCGAGGCGGCCCAGCAGATGATCCGCTCCATGATCATGGACAGCTACGACTGGTTCGTCGA
>DASYHX010000566.1:0-2747 GCA_035998065.1 Pseudorhizobium sp. | reverse complement strand
GACCGGCGTTTTGGTGCCGATCTCGGCTTCCTCGGCAACAGGCTCCCCGATCGCGAAGCCCGGGTCGAGCATTTCTTCCTCGAGCCCGCCGCTCGGCTTCCCGACCAGACGTTCCTGCTGGGTGGCTCCGGTTGGCAGGACAAGCCGATGTCGAGGAATGTCAACTACATCGGCCACGTCTCCACTCGCGACCACAACGCCTTCAACGTGACGCCGAAGGCCGTGCTCAACATCTCGCGTGCCAGTATGGCCGAGAACGGTTTTTCCCCGGCAACACGTGTCTTTGAAGCGGCTGGCGCAGGTGGGTGCCTGATCACCGACCATTGGGAGGGTATCGAGCTGTTCCTGAAACCGGAAGAGGAGGTGCTGGTTGCTCGCGACGGACAGGATGTGGGGGACATCCTCGCCGGTCTCTCGGAAGAGCGAGCAGACATGATCGGTCAGCGCGCGCTGGAGCGGGTTCTTTCAGAACACACCTATGAACATCGTGCCGAGACGGTCGATATGCTGTTTCGTCAACACGCTGGGAAGCTGGAGGCAGCGGAATGACGAAGCCGCTCAATATCGTCATCCTTGGTCTCTCGCTGTCGTCTTCATGGGGAAACGGGCACGCAACGACGTTCCGTGCGCTGTTACGTGGGCTGAACCAGGACGGACACCGCGTTCTGTTTCTGGAGCGGGACGTACCCTGGTATGCGAGCCAGCGGGATCTTCCGGAGCCGGACTTCTGCGAGCTGCAATACTATGCAAGCGTCGAAGAACTGCTTTCGCTCTACGCGGACCAGATACGTTCTGCGGACGCAGTTATCATCGGATCCTACGTCCCTGAGGGCGTGAAGGTGATCGATGAGGTTGCAGCCTTATCTCCGCCTCGCCTGTGCTTCTACGACATCGATACTCCGGTGACGCTTGCCAAGCTCGATGGCGGCGACGAGGAGTATCTAGCGCGGCGCCAGATCCCAATCTTCGACGCGTATTTCTCATTCTCCGGCGGAGAGGTGCTCGATCGGTTGGAGGCTGATTACGGCTCGCGCAATGCCGTGGCCCTATACTGCTCCGTCGATGAATCGCGGTACGGTAACAGTGGCGAAGCGTTCGAGTGGGAGCTCGGGTACCTCGGCACCTATAGTGCGGATCGGCAGCCGACCGTCGAGCGACTGCTCGTTGAGGTGGCGCGCCGCATGCCGGAGAAGCGCTTCGTCGTGGCGGGGCCGCAATACCCCGATGACATTGACTGGCCGCAGAATGTCGAGCGGATCGATCATCTGCCACCGTCTGAGCATCCCTCTTTCTATAGTCGCCAGCGCTTCACGCTGAATGTTACCCGCGCCGATATGATCGCCGCCGGATGGTCTCCGAGCGTGCGCCTTTTCGAGGCCGCTGCCTGCGGGACGCCGATCATCAGCGACTACTGGCGCGGACTGGACGAGCTTCTGCCGCATGGCCAAGCCGTCATCATCGCTCAGCGGACCGAGGATGTCGTTGAGGCGCTTTCGACCGTAGACGACCAGAAGCGGGCCGCGATCGCCGCCGCGGCACGCGAGAAGGTGCTTCACGGGCATACCGGGCTGGCACGATCCCGCGAATTGGTGGGGGCGCTGCAAGAGCTTCAGCCGCAGGCGGAACAACCCGCGCGGCAACGCATTTCCGCTTAAAGGGGCAAACACATGTTGCAACGGAACTACTCAGGACGTGCTGGAACAGCATTGGTCGCAGGCGGAGCCGGTTTCGTCGGGTCGCATCTGTGCGATGCACTGCTTTCGCGGGGACAACGCGTGATCTGCGTTGACAGCTATCTGACTGGATCGGAAGCGAATATCCGGCCGCTGATGAACCACCCAGGCTTCCGGATAGTTGAGAAGGATATCTGCGAGAAGCTGTCTTTCGACGAGCCGGTGGACTACGTTTACAACTTGGCCTGCGCAGCCTCTCCGCCACAGTATCAGGCTGACCCGGCGCACACGATGATGACCTGCGTCGTCGGGACCGGCAATCTTCTGGCGCTTGCGGAGGAACACAACGCGTCGTTCCTGCAGGCGTCCACAAGCGAGGTCTATGGCGACCCGGAAGAGCATCCGCAGCGCGAGGACTATCGCGGAAACGTCAACTGTACAGGCCCAAGGGCGTGTTACGACGAAGGCAAACGCGCCGCTGAAGCGTTGTGTTTCGATCTCTTGAGAGCCGGACGGGTCGACGTGCGGGTAGCGCGGATCTTCAACACATATGGTCCGCGTATGCAGCCGAACGACGGCCGCATCGTCTCGAACCTCATTGTCCAAGCTTTGTCCGGAAACTCGTTGACCATCTATGGCACTGGCGAGCAAACCCGATCATTTTGCTATGTGACGGATCTTGTGGAAGGGCTGATGAGCCTGATGATGGTAACGCCGAACCCCGAGGTTCCCGTAAACCTTGGAAATCCCGGCGAGTTCACCATCAACGAATTGGCGCGTATGGTCGTGGAAATGGTTCCGACCTCTGCTGGACTTGTTCAGAAGCCCCTTCCGAAGGACGATCCCCAGCGTCGCCGTCCTGATATCTCGCGCGCGAAGGAACTTCTCGGATGGGAACCTGCGGTTCCACTGGCAGAGGGCTTGAGGCAGACCGTTGAATGGTTCTCGGCCAGCCTCGGCGAGGCTCGACGCGCCGAACCGGTTGCAGCCCTTGCCGTCAACAAGAGAACAGCAGCCGAAATGAGCATTGGGGTCTGACAGAATGGATGCACGCAGCGGTCGGGGAGAAAGCCT
>DASYHX010000564.1:0-5281 GCA_035998065.1 Pseudorhizobium sp. | reverse complement strand
TATTCTCTTCCGGGACTGGAGGTACAAAGACCGGAACGAGAATTTCTGTTCGCGGCTGGTGGATCGTCAGCCGAGATTTCCGAGATTGCTGCGGACAACGGCCCGCAGGTCGTCGATCGGGCGTAGAGACTTGCCGTCCTGGAAGTGCCAGAAGGTCCAGCCGTTGCAGGCATCCAGGCCCTGGACCTTTGCGCCGAGGCGATGGATCGAACCCGCCTCGCCGCCGGACGCAAGCGTGCCGTCGGCACGGATGATGGCGCTCCACCGACGTTTGACATCCGTCAAGACCTGGCCCGGCTTGAGCATGCCGCTCTCGACCAAGGTGTTGAAGGCAACCCGCGGCTCGGCCTTCTTGCCGGTCATGACCGTGAGCTCCGCCTTCCCGAGCGGTTCCACCGACGCAATGCGGGCAGACGCCGCATCGATATAATCCTGCTCGCGCTCGATCCCGACGAAGTTGCGGCCGAGGCGCTTGGCGACCGCGCCCGTGGTGCCGGTGCCGAAGAAGGGGTCCAGGATGACGTCACCCGGCTTGGTGGAGGCCATGATGACGCGGGCAAGCAGGGCCTCAGGCTTCTGCGTCGGATGCACTTTCTTGCCGTCTTCGCCCTTCAGCCGCTCGCCGCCGGAGCAGATTGGAAACAGCCAGTCGGAACGCATCTGGACGTCGTCGTTAGACGCCTTCAGCGCATCGTAGTTGAAGGTGTAGGACTTTGCCTTGGCATCGCGGCTGGCCCAGATCATCGTTTCATGGGCGTTCTGGAACCGGCGTCCCTTGAAGTTGGGCATCGGGTTAGTCTTGCGCCAAACGATGTCGTTCAGGAGCCAGAAGTTCAGGTCCTGCAGCATGGCGCCGACGCGGAAGATGTTGTGGTAGGAGCCGATTACCCAGATGGTGCCGTTCGGCTTCAGCACGCGGCGGCAGGCGAGCAGCCAGGCACGGGTAAAGGCATCATAGACCTCGAAGGACGCGAACTGGTCCCACTCGTCGTCAACCGCATCGACCAGCGACTGATCCGGGCGGTGAAGCGTGCCTCCGAGTTGCAGGTTGTACGGAGGATCGGCAAAGATTGCATCGACTGAATGATCGGGCAGCGCCTCGAGTGCGGCGACGCAATCGCCCTTGATGATGGTATTGAGCCAGGTGGACGGCCGACCCTGCTGACGCAGATCGGCAATCGGGAGGACTGCTGCCATGGGATACTCGCTCTTACGCTTACTCGGTACTGTTTACTGGCTGTTATGGTTACTCATCTTGGTTACGAAAGACTGAAAGGCGCGACAGGTTTTGCGAAAATTCCACTATGGCAGCGCAAGCCTGATCACGCCCCGTGAACCACCCTGCTGTCGGCGGGCGCCTCCTCACGCTCAAACATGCCGTAGTCCCGGAGCACGTGGCCAATCCTGAGGCGATAGTCTGCGAAAATGCCGTTGCGCCCTGCCTGCTGCGCAGCACGGTGCGCCTCTAGGTTCCGCCACTGATGGACAGCTTCCTCGTCTCGCCAGAACGACAGCGACAGGATCTTCCCGCGCATGGTCAGGCTCTCGAACCGTTCTATAGAGATGAAGCCGTCGATCTTCTCCAGCTCGGCGCGCAGTTCTCCCGCCAGATCCAGATAGCGGTGACGCTCGCCCATATATGGCAAAACTTCGAAGATTACTGCGATCATGGCGTCACCCTCGGACCGTGCGGCAGAGAAACATTCTTCAGGAAGATGCGATCTTCGCGCAGGATGAAGCGCTCGCGGCTGGCGAACTCGTAGTTCTCCTGGCCCAGCGGATCCTGGGCCAGGCGCTCCCGATAGGTTTCGTAAGCGGCAAGGCTCTCGATGTTATAGACGCCGTAGGCGGTGGTGGCGGATCCCTCGTGTGGAGTGAAGTACCCAATGAGGTCCGCGCCGCAGCGCGGGATGGCCTCCGCCCAATTGCGAGCGTACTCGGCGAAACCCTCCTTCCGAAATGGGTCGATCTCGTAACGGATAAAGCAGGTAATCATCGGGTTCTCCTTGTTTACGGGCAGAGATTAGCCCCTTGCCTGCCGCAGATGCTTCGGCTATCGTCGAAGTATGAAAGAAGGTCCGGACATCGCGCGCATCGGCACGCTCATTGGCGATCCCGCACGCGCAAACATGCTCACCGCGCTGATGGGCGGGCAAGCGCTGACGGCTACGGAACTGGCGCAGGCTGCGGGGGTAACCCTGCAGACTGCAAGCTCCCACCTGTCGAAGCTTGAGGATGGGAGTTTGGTGTCGCAGCGCAAGCAAGGACGCCATCGCTATTTCGCGCTTGCGGATGCCGCGACCGGAACTTTGCTCGAAGCCATCATGGGGTTTGCCGCCAGTCGCGGCCATCTGCGACACCGTCCGGGCCCGAAGGACCCGGCGCTGCGGAAGGCCCGTATCTGCTACGACCATCTTGCCGGCGACTATGGCGTGCGCATGCTCGACAGCCTCATGCAACGCGGCACGATCGTCAGCGAGGGTGACGACCTCACACTCACGGAGAAAGGGCGGCTGGACCTGCGGGAGATCGGCATCGATCTTGAACCCCTGTCCTCCTCACGGCGGCCACTTTGCAAGTCCTGCCTCGATTGGAGCGAACGCCGCTCGCATCTTGCGGGCACGCTCGGCAAAGCGCTTCTTTCGCGCTTTCTCGACGAAGGCTGGGCAAGGCGCAGCGACGACAGTCGGGCGATACGGTTCACCAAGGCGGGCGAAAGCCAGTTTCTCGCCCTCTTTCCATTGGAATAGCCAATCCCTACATTGTTGCAAGCGCCCTCGTGATGTAGAGCGGCCTCGTCCTCCCCCAGATACAAGAGTTTCCCACCATGAGCAGCGGTTTCGACCTCATCATCTTCGATTGCGACGGCGTGCTCGTCGATTCAGAAATCATCGCAGCACAGGTCGAGGCGAAGCTCCTGACGGAAGCCGGCTATCCGATCAGCGTCGAGGAGATGGGCGAGCGTTTTGCAGGCATGACCTGGCGCAACATCCTGTTGCAGATCGAGAAGGAAGTGGACATCCCCCTCTCCGCTTCACTGATCGACAAGTCGGAAAAGCTGCTCGATGCGCGTCTGGCGCGGGATGTGAAGATCATCGACGGCGTGAGGTCTGCGCTTTCCCGGCTCACCACGCAAAGATGCATCTGCTCGAACTCCAGCACGCACCGGCTGGACATGATGCTGGAGAAGGTCGGCCTCAAGCCATATTTCGCGCCGCACATCTTCTCGGCCAAGGACCTTGGGCCGGATCGGGTGAAGCCGAAGCCGGACATCTTTCTTCACGCGGCAGAGAAGTTTGGCGTCTCTCCTCGGAACGTCCTCGTCGTGGAGGATTCGGTCCACGGCATCCATGGTGCGGCAGCCGCGGGCATGCGTGTCATCGGCTTTACCGGTGCCTCACATACCTACCCCAGCCATTCCGACCAGCTGACGGATGCCGGGGCTGAAACGGTCATCTCCCGGATGGCAGAACTGCCAGCCATGGTGGAAGCTCTCAGCGAATGGGCCGCCGGATTCTAACCTAGCCGCTAGGCGGGTTACCGCTTCGACGGCAGGTCGAAGCCCAGCCGAATTCGGGTAAAGCGTGACGCGCCGCCCTGGGCATTCGGAATCTGCACGTCCGCCTTGTTGAAGAGAAACTGCGTGCCGGCCGCCGGTAGTTCCACAGGGAAGCTGACCTTCTGGGAGTAGATCACGTTGTCGCCATCGACGACCTCCACGAGGACCGGCAATGAGACTTGTCCTGCCGTCACGGCCGGGCCTGCTACAATTCGCCCTTGAGCCACGACGTTGATGGTGATGGTGCTCTCGTTCGCCGTGCATTGACGGGTGGCATCTGCGAGCGACGCCTGAAAAGCCAGCTTTTCAGGATTATCCTGACCACCCCGCGCGTAGGACTGGTAGACCGCCGTTTCCTCACGCATCACAATCGGTGGGCAGAAGGCTTGCACGACCGGCGTCACCGATTGCGCCTGGACAGCCGGCGTCGTCGCCGCGGAACTTAGACCCGCGGTGGGCGATGAGGAGTTGCAGCCCGCCACAACGGCAAGAAGAGAAATCGACAAAAGCTTACGCGTCACTGAAGCAAACACTGAATCCACCCTCTCAACATCTTTTCCTGTACGGGCAGCCACTGCCGAAGATCGGCACTCGCGGCCTTTCGCAGCCAATTTTCCTGGTCTATATCAGCGGCGCGAATAAAAATCGATTAGGGATTCAGGGTCGTGGAATACATTTCTACCCGCGGAGAGGCGCCCGCTCTCGGCTTTCGTGACGCTTTGCTCGCCGGCCTTGCACGTGACGGCGGTCTTTACATGCCGCGCGAATGGCCGATGCTGACGAAGCGCGAGATCCGCGCCTTCCGCGGCAAAAGATATCAGGACATCGCCTTTGAAATCGTACGGCGCTTCACCGGCGACGAGATTCCGGAAGCGGACCTGCGCTCCATGATCGAAGACGCCTATGCTACCTTCCGTCATCCGGCCGTAGTCCCGCTGGTTCAGACGGGTCCCAACGACTTCGTCCTCGAGCTGTTCCACGGCACCACCCTTGCCTTCAAGGACGTCGCCATGCAGTTGCTCGCCCGGCTGATGGATTATGTCCTGGCGCAGCGCGGCGAGCGTGCGACCATCGTGGGCGCCACGTCCGGAGATACCGGCGGGGCTGCGATCGACGCCTTTGCCGGCCGAGACCGTACCGACATCTTCATCCTTTTCCCCAAAGGAAAGGTTTCTCCGGTCCAGCAGCGCCAGATGACCACCTCTGCGGCGGCCAATGTTCATGCCATCGCCGTTGAAGGGAACTTCGACGACTGCCAGAACCTGGTGAAGGAGATGTTCAACGACGCCTCATTCCGTGACCGGGTCGGCCTTTCGGGCGTCAACTCCATCAACTGGGCACGCATCATGGCCCAGGTGGTCTACTACTTCACCGCGGCGGTTTCGCTTGGGGGCCCCGACCGAAAGGTCTCCTTCACGGTCCCCACCGGCAATTTCGGCGATATCTTCGCCGGCTATGTCGCCAAGCGCATGGGTCTGCCGATCGAGCGCCTGGTGATCGCCACCAACGACAATGACATCCTGGCTCGCACGCTAAAGAGCGGCCGCTACGAGACGCGCGGCGTGAAGGCTACCACCTCGCCATCCATGGACATCCAAATCTCCTCCAACTTCGAGCGGCTGTTGTTTGAAGCCTACGGGCGGGACGCCTCTTCCGTTCGCTCCGCCATGGCGGGGCTGAAGCAGTCGGGCGCCTTTGAAGTGCAGCCGGATGCGCTGAAGT
>DASYHX010000561.1:0-7642 GCA_035998065.1 Pseudorhizobium sp. | reverse complement strand
TCTGTTTCGGGAGCGCTTCGCCGGCGCGCCGCTGAAGTCCGTCGCAACGACATCTCCAGCGGGAAGCTTCCAGGGTGAATTCGTCGTCTCGGGCCATGGCATCGAAGGAAGTCTCGTCTATGCCCACTCCGCCGCCCTGCGCGACGCGGTGGGGAAAAATGGTGAAGCGGCCCTTGTCGTTGACCTCGCGCCGGGGCGGAGCGAGGAGCGGCTCGCCCGGGACCTCGCCCGCCAGAGCAGCAAGGCAAGCTTTGCCAATCGGCTACGCAAGGGAGCTAGCGTGGACGGCGTGAAGGCGGCGCTCCTGCGTGAGCTTGATCCCGATGCATCCCAACTTCCGCCTCCACAACTCGCCCGCCTGATCAAGGCCCTGCCGATCCCGCTCCTTCGCCCGCGCCCGCTCGAGGAGGCAATCTCCTCGGCCGGCGGCATCGCGTGGCGGGAGATCGACGATCGCTTCATGCTCAAGCGTATGCCGGGGCTCTTCGCTGCCGGAGAAATGCTTGATTGGGAAGCGCCAACAGGAGGCTATTTGCTGACCGCCTGCTTTGCCACCGGCCGTGCCGCCGCCCGAGGCGTGATGGAGTGGCTGGCTGCGCGCTGA
Source organism: Pseudorhizobium sp. (assembly GCA_035998065.1). GTDB lineage: Bacteria > Pseudomonadota > Alphaproteobacteria > Rhizobiales > Rhizobiaceae > Neorhizobium. Next base: position 7,038 of record DASYHX010000561.1, on the reverse strand, counting down.
CGCCGTCGCTTGTCACGCGGCAAGACGTCATACCTAGGCATGGCTTCCAAAACCGGCAGATCGGCGCATAGAATGTCCCGGCGCACCCGATCCCGTGGTGCCGCGCCGGGGGGCCGCATCGCATGACGCTTGCCAGACGCCGACACCTCGTTCGCACGAGGCGCACCGTGACAGGACTCATCCTCGTCGCGGCGATTTCCTTTATCGCCGGCATGACAGATGCCGTCGGCCTGCTTCTGTCGGGCGACTTCGTCTCCTTCATGACCGGCAACACCACCCGCGCGGCACTGTTCTTTGCCGAAGGTGATTACGGGCATGCGATCATCCTGTTCTTTGCGCTGTGGGTCTTCGTCATCGGCAATGCGCTCGGCATTATTCTTGCCCATACGCTGTCCAGCCGCCGCACCTTCGTCGTGCTGACAGGCGTGGCGGTGACCATCGCCATTGCGGCCCTCGTGCCGGAAACAGGCTATCCGCGCGTCCGCTTCTACCTCGTGATCCTGTCGATGGGCATGATCAACGCGACGGTCGAGCATATCGAAGGGCTGCCGATCGGCCTAACCTATATCACCGGCGCCCTGTCGCGCTTCGGGCGCGGCATCGGCCGGTGGATCGTCGGCGACCGGAACCCGACCGGCTGGGTGATCCAGACCATCCCGTGGACCGGCATGGCGGCCGGCGCCGTGACGGGCGCCTTCCTCACCAACCGGCTGGGCAGCAACGCCCTGTGGGTGGTGGTCCTCTGCGTCGCGGCCGTCGCGATCGCCACGGTCTTCCTGCCTCGGCCGCTGCACCTGCATTTCCAGCAGCCGATCGTCACGAGCAGACAGCCGCGCCGTTGACAGGCGCTGCGCAATGCTGCGACAGGACCCGCCATGTTCCTTATGTCAAAGCTGTTCTGGCTGGTCGCACAACCGCTTTCCCTCGCCTTCCTATTTGCGGCGCTCGCAGCAGTGCTGGCGTTCCTTGGATGGCGTCGGTCCGGCGGCGCGGCGGCGGTGCTCGGCGCCCTCGTCCTCTTCGTCACCCTCTACACCACTGCTGGCGGCGTCGCCCTGCAGGTGCTGGAGGAGAGGTTTCCCAGACCTCAGGCGGAGCCGCAGGATGTTTCCTGCATGATCGTGCTGGGCGGGGCACTGGAGAACGAGGTAACCACGAGCCGCGGCGGTGTGGAGATGAACCAGGCCGGCGACCGTTACCTCGAGGCGCTCCGACTGGCACTGCGTCACCCGAATGCCCGGATCCTCATATCAGGCGGCGACGGTTCGATCAGCGGCGCTTACGAGGGTGAAGCCGCCGCCTCTGAGCGGCTGTTCTCTGCCTTCGGTCTTCCTCAGGAACGGCTGGTGAAGGAAAATACATCGCGGACGACCTATGAGAATGCCCTGCAGACGAAGGATCTGCTAGCGCGGGAGGGGCTGTCGAACTGCCTCCTCGTCACCTCGGCCTTCCACATGCCGCGATCGATGGGGTTGTTTCGAAAAGCTGAGATTCCCGTCATCCCGTGGCCCGTGGATTACCGGACCAGTGGCGCCCTTCGCCTCAACCTCGACTTCACGCAGCCGACCTCCAATGCGCAGCTGACGTCGACGGCTGTGCGCGAATGGATAGGCCTTGTCGCCTACTCCTTCACAGGCCGGATTGATGACGTCTTCCCAGCCGAGTAAATCCTACTTCTTCGAGATCGTGACGAAGCGGCCGCCGCGGACACGGACCGTCATCTCGCAGGGTCTGTCATCCGTGCGCTCGCAGAAGCGCGGATGCATCTTCATCACGAAGACCATGTTGCCGAAGCGCTTAACGAAGTCGTAGCCGTAGATGCGGGCGGTGGCGATCATGAAATAGCCGCCTTCCTTGGTCCGCAGATAGAAGTTGTAAGCGCATCCGTCCTCGTCGCATTCAGGACCGCGCGTGCCGTCGCAGGTGAGTTCGGCATGATTCGTGACGGCATCGACGATGCCGTCATTGTTGATGTCGAGCCGGGTCATGAAGTCGGCGCCGAACTGGGCGGTTTTGCAGACTTTTCTGAAGTGGTCCTTTTCGTAGATCTCGGGATCGTTGAGCAGGTCCTGCTGCGCCAAGGCGGCTGCCGGCGAGAAGACGAGTGCCAGGGCTTGCGCGGCGATGATGAATTTCTTTTTCAGGGCTGTGGCTCCTCAACCATCGACTCATACTGCGAACCACGTATGAGACTACGATATGCTCGTCATTTTAGCGGGTGGCACTTGCGCCACGCTGACGCCCGAAACGAGAGAGGTGGCCGTGCTAAATTTCCTGGATTATGCAGGTGTCGTCGTCTTCGCCGCTACTGGCGCGCTCGCCGCTTCGCGCAAGCAGCTCGATATCATCGGCTTCCTTTTCTTCGCATCACTCACCGGAGTAGGGGGTGGAACCCTTCGTGACCTGATCCTGGGCCGGACGCCCGTCTTCTGGGTGGTTGATCCAGCCTACGTCCTTGCCTGTGTTGCGACGGGGATCGTCGTCTTCTTCACCGCCCACCTGATCGAGTTCCGGTATCGCCTCCTGCTCTGGCTGGACGCTGTCGGACTGTCTGCCTACAGCGTCATGGGCGCCGCGATCGGCCTGTCCTTCACCGCATCCGTTCCGATCGCCATTGTTACCGGCGTGCTCACCGCTACCTGCGGCGGGATCCTGAGAGACATCCTCGCAGACGAGCCTTCGGTACTCCTGCGGACCGAGATCTACATATCGGCTGCTCTCGCAGGCGCCTTCACCTACACCGTGCTATCGGCCGCCGGGCTCCCATCCCACCTCAGCTCACCGGCCGGGTTTGCCACGGCCTTTGCGCTTCGCGGCGGCGCAATCCGCTACGGCTGGGCGATCCGCAGATACCATTCCAGGCCTGGCCGCGATCCCGATGATACAATGAAGAAAGGGTGAGAAAGCCTTCTAGCTTCTCTTCTCCCTGAGGCGGATTACCACGTCGACGTGAGCAATCTCCATCCCTTCCGGGGCCTCAGGCAGATTGCCGATGGAGATGTTATTGACCGGAATGTCGAGAACTTCGTTGCGCCCCTCGACGAAAAAGTGGTGGTGGTCGGAGACATTGGTGTCGAAGTAGGTGCGTGCGCCTTCTACCGCAAGCACGCGGATCAGACCTGCCTCGGTGAACTGGTGGAGCGTGTTGTAGACGGTGGCGAGCGACACCGGCACGTCTGCCGAAACAGCCTCCTCGTGCAGCTCTTCCACGGTCAGGTGGCGATCGCCCTTGGCGAAGAGAAGATCTGCGAGCGCGATGCGCTGGCGCGTCGGGCGCAAGCCGCAATCCCGCAACCTCGTCTCTATGCTGATCATGGCTTCTGCCATTGCGCCCGCATGCCCCACATTTGTAAGCGACATTCTATCTTGAGTGTCGGATATAACTTTTGCGGCCACGGCTTTCAATAGGCGTGAAGAGCCCGGTTCTGCAGCAAAAAGATGTTATTTGGCTGACCACCTCTGGTTTGAAGTGATGGCTTCCTATATGCGAACTGAAAAATAGGCAGCGCCACTTGCGCAAGCTGGGCGGCCTGCGGTCTAAACAGTGATGAGCTTCAAATCCGGCAGAATGTGCAATAAATGGTCACACGCCGACGTGAGGGGACCCAGAGGTTAATGACAGAAAGACAGTCGAGTTTCAGCTACGAGGAACTTCTTGCCTGCGCACGAGGCGAGCTGTTCGGCCAGGGCAATGCGCAGCTGCCGCTACCACCGATGTTGATGGTTCACCGCATTACCGACATTTCGGAAACCGGCGGCGCATTCGACAAGGGCTATCTGAGAGCCGAATACGACGTCCACCCCGACGACTGGTATTTTCCTGTCCACTTCCAGGGCAACCCCATCATGCCGGGATGTCTCGGCCTCGACGGCATGTGGCAGCTGACCGGCTTCTACCTCGGCTGGCTTGGTGAAGAAGGCCGCGGGATGGCGCTTTCCACGGGTGAGGTGAAGTTCAAAGGCATGGTACGCCCGCACACAAAGCTTCTGGAATACGGGATCGACTTCAAGCGCGTCATGCGCGGTCGCCTTGTACTCGGCACCGCCGACGGCTGGGTCAAGGCCGACGGCGAGACAATCTACCAGGCGTCCGACCTGCGCGTCGGTTTGTCGAAGGAAAAGGCTGCCTGAGCTTCGGCACCAGCGCGGCATCAAGCAGAAAAGGTCATCAAGATGAGACGGGTTGTTGTCACGGGTCTCGGCATCGTGTCCTCCATCGGAAACGACGCTACCCAAGTCACCGAATCTCTCCGCCAGGCAAAGTCAGGCATCTCCTTCTCGCAGGATTTTGCCGATCACGGCTTCCGCTGCCAGGTCTGGGGCAGGCCTGACCTTGATCCGACGGATCTCGTCGACCGGCGCGCGATGCGCTTCCTCAGCCAGGGCGGCGCCTGGAACCACGTCGCCATGAAGCAGGCAATTGCCGATTCTGGACTTGAGGAGAAGGATTACAGCCAGAACGAGCGCACCGGGATCATCATGGGGTCCGGCGGTCCTTCGACCCGCACGCTGATCGAAGCCGCCGACATCACCATCAAGAACGGCAGCCCGAAGCGCATCGGGCCCTTCGCCGTTCCGAAGGCAATGTCGTCGACGGCGTCAGCGACGCTTGCCACCTGGTTCAAGATTCACGGCGTGAACTATTCGATCTCGTCCGCCTGCTCCACTTCTGCGCACTGCATCGGCAACGCGGCGGAGATGATCCAGTGGGGCAAGCAGGACATCATGTTCGCCGGGGGCCACGAGGATCTCGACTGGACCATGTCGAACCTCTTCGACGCCATGGGCGCCATGTCGAGCAAGTACAATGACGCTCCCGCCTCCGCCTCGCGCGCCTATGACGTCGACCGCGACGGCTTCGTCATTGCCGGCGGCGCTGGTGTCCTCGTTCTCGAGGAGCTGGAGCACGCCAAGGCGCGCGGCGCCAAGATCTATGCCGAGATTGTCGGCTACGGCGCAACCTCGGACGGCTACGACATGGTTGCACCGTCCGGCGAAGGCGCAATTCGCTGCATGCGCCAGGCGCTTTCCACCGTCAAAGGCGATATCGACTACATCAACACCCACGGCACCTCGACGCCGGTCGGCGATTCCAAGGAAATCGGCGCAATCCGTGAAGTCTTCGGCAACAAGATCCCGCACATTCAGTCCACCAAGTCGCTCACCGGCCATTCGCTTGGCGCGGCGGGCGTTCAGGAATCGATCTACGGCCTGTTGATGATGCAGGAGAAGTTCATCGGCGAGAGCGCCCATATCCAGACGCTCGACCCCGAATTCGAGAATGTCCCGATCGTTCGCAAGCGCATAGACGACGCGAAGATCGATACCATTCTTTCCAATTCCTTCGGGTTCGGCGGCACCAATGCCACGCTCGTCTTCCAGCGTTTGAACGGACAAAATTGATGACGGGGATTATGCAGGGGAAGCGCGGCCTGATTATGGGGGTCGCGAATAATCACTCCATCGCCTGGGGAATAGCCAAGACTGTCGCCAGCCACGGTGCGGAACTCGCCTTCACCTATCAGGGCGATGCGCTAGGCAAGAGGGTCAAGCCGCTGGCGGCGGAGCTCGGCTCCGACTTTCTTCTGCCCTGCGATGTCGAGAACATCGAAACGGTCGACGCCGCCTTCAACGCAATCAAAGAGCGCTGGGGCAAGCTGGACTTCATCGTTCATGCGATCGGCTTTTCCGACAAGAACGAGCTGAAAGGACTCTACGCCAACACCACGCGCGACAACTTCTCGCGCACCATGGTCATCTCCTGCTTCTCGTTTACGGAAGTGGCCAAGCGCGCCGCCGACCTGATGAACGAGGGCGGCTCGATGCTGACGCTCACCTACGGCGGGTCCACGCGCGTCATTCCGAACTACAACGTGATGGGTGTCGCCAAGGCCGCGCTGGAAGCTTCGGTCCGTTATCTGGCAGCTGACTACGGTCCGCAAGACATCCGCGTCAACGCGATTTCCGCCGGCCCCGTCCGCACCCTGGCCGGTGCCGGAATCTCCGACGCCCGCGCCATGTATTCCTGGAACCAGAAGAACGCCCCCTTGCGCCGGACGGCGACCATCGAGGACATCGGTGGCTCGGCACTCTATCTCCTGTCGGACCTGTCGCGCGGCGTGACTGGCGAGATCCATTATGTAGATGCCGGCTACAACATCACATCCCTGCCGACCCTTGAGCGCCTGCGCAAGGCAGACGTCGAGTAGCCGCGCCCCGAATTCCAATGAAAAGGCCGCTCATTCTGGTGAGCGGCCTTTTCATTTTCATGCACTCGGCGGAAACGCCTACTTCCGCGCCTGCAGGATCTTGAACCGTGCATTGCGGCACAATTCGCTGCTTTCCTTGAACTCCGCTGCGAGCACCGGCTCGTAGGGAAGGCCGCGGTTTGCAACCAGCATCAGCCGGCCACCGTTCCTTAAAGCGGCCGCCGCTGCCCGGATCATCGTCTTGCCAAGTTCGGGGTCCGCCGCCTGCGACTCATGGAAAGGCGGGTTCATGATGACGAGGTCATACTTCTCCTTTGGAGGCTCGGTTCCAAGATCCTGCCAAAAGAAACGGGCGTTGAGGTCAGGGCAGTTGCGGGCGACGTTGGTCTTGGCGAACTCGAGGGCGCGGTAATCTGCTTCAAACAGGTCAATTCTGTTTACCCGGGGCGACGTTGTGGCAAGCATTACCGACAGATAGCCCCATCCAGCCCCGAAGTCGGCAGCATTGCCGTCGAAGTCGGTCGGCAGACGGCTCGCCAGAAGCTCCGAGCCCGGATCGACCCGGTCGTGCGAGAACATGCCCGGCGCGGCCTCGAAACGGCCGGCGACCTGCACCTTCGGCTTCACCAGCGCATTGACTGCAGCACCGGTATCCCTCGGCCGCGCAAACCAGATCGCGACGCCATGGTATTTCGGCGTGTAGTCCAGCTCGATCTCCAGCTTCAGAAGCGTCGTGCGCAGCGTCTGGATGCCGTCTTCCTTGCCGCCGGCGATGACGATCATGCCGCCCTCGGCGACGCGCTGTAGAGCTTCGGCAACGCGTGCCTCG
>DASYHX010000552.1:0-16367 GCA_035998065.1 Pseudorhizobium sp. | reverse complement strand
CGTCTCGTAGAAGCTTCTAAGCTTGCGGGAATGCAGTCGCTCCACCGGCATGGCCGCCAGCTTCTGCACGGCGCGGATGCCGATCTGCAGGTGCTGGCTAACCTGCGTGCGGTAGAAGGCCGTCGCCATGCCGGGCAGTTTTAGTTCCCCATGCAGCGGTTTGTCCGAGACGCAGAGCAGCGTGCCATAGGGCACGCGAAAGCGGAACCCATTTGCGGCGATTGTCGCCGATTCCATGTCGAGCGCGATGGCGCGTGACTGCGACAGCCGCTTTACAGGACCGCGTTGGTCGCGCAGTTCCCAGTTGCGATTGTCGATGGTGGCGACCGTGCCGGTCCGCATGATGCGCTTGAGTTCGAAGCCTTCGTAGCCCGTGATTTCCTCCACCGCATCCTCAAGGGCCTGCTGCACTTCGGCAAGCGCCGGGATCGGCACCCATACCGGCAGGTCATCGTCGAGCACGTGGTCCTCACGGACATAGGCATGCGCGAGAACATAATCGCCGAGACGCTGGCTGTTGCGAAGGCCGGCGCAGTGGCCAACCATCAACCACGCGTGGGGACGCAGCACCGCGATATGGTCGGTGATCGTCTTGGCATTGGAGGGTCCGACGCCAATGTTGACGAGCGTAATGCCGGAGTGTCCCTTTTTCTTCAGGTGGTAGGCCGGCATTTGAGGCATCCGTCCCACAACGGCAGCCTCGTCCTTTACGGACCCTGCCGGAATGATGACATTGCCCGGCTCGACGAAGCTGTCATAGCCTTCGCCGCCATTCGCCATCATCTCACGCGCCCACTGTGCAAACTCGTCGATGTAGAACTGGTAATTTGTGAACAGGACGAAATTCTGGAAGTGCTCCGCGCTGGTGGCCGTATAGTGGCTGAGGCGGGCGAGCGAATAATCGATGCGCTGCGCGGTAAACGGCGCAAGAGGCGCCGGCACGCCTGGCAGGTCCTCATATTCACCATTGGAAATCAGGTCGTCGGTGTTGTTCAAATCCGGCGTATCGAACAGGTCGCGCAGGCTGACATCGGCCAAACCCGCTGTGGCGCTTGCCTCCACATGCGCACCCTCTCCGAACGCGAAGTGAAGTGGGATCGGCGTCGTGGATTCCGAAACCGTCACCGGTATGTTGTGGTTGCGCATCAACAGGTCGAGCTGCTCCTTCAGATAGTGTCTGAAGAGCTTCGGCCTCGTGACCGTGGTGGTGTAGGTTCCCGGTGAGGTGACGTGTCCGTAGGACAGGCGGGAGTCGGCGTGACCGAACGAGGTGGTCTCGATACTCACCTGAGGATAGCAGGCGCGATAGCGCCCTACGACGGGTGCGCCCTTTGCCAATCCTCCGAAGGCGTCCATCAGGAAGGCGGTGTTGCGCCCGTAGAGATCCGTCAACGCGTCAACGGCCGCCGTTGCATCATGGAAGACACGGGGCTCATAGGCATCGGGGGTGATGTAGGACAAGGGCGAAACAGGCGGGATTCGTGTGCTCATGCGGCATTATAGGATGAACTCGCTGACAAGCGAAAGACACCTGCGCTCATGGATGGCGTCCCTCGCTAGCTCATTGACTGCCGTTGAAGGCTCACAAGTAGAACAAGGCCTGCGCCTCTTTTGGGCGAATCCACCGAATCCAGGCCCGTGACCGCGATCGCAGCAAGCGGTCCAACGAGCGCCAGTGTCGCAAAGCTCAGGCGAATAAACGTCGTGAAGGTGCGGCGCCGGCGGGCCGCAGCGGACGCACTCACGCTGCGCCGGGCCGCAGATGCGAGACTATGCAAGGCAAGAATGATGAGGCGGCAAGCCAGGACGTACATGTGCGCGTTTCCCAAACCCAGTGGGAAAGCAGTTACCGGCTTGCCGCTGAACTCGTCGTGAGCCGTAGGTTCATCAGCGGTTCAGGCTTGGTGCTTTGAAGCCGCACAGTGTTCGGGATCACGCGGTTGCTCGCAGGTAACTCAGGCGGCGCACATGTCCGCCTGATGAAGATGGCCTCTAGAGCCTCGTCCAGGTCTGCGTCTTGCAGAGGACTGCCAGAACGCAGCCTTTCATCTTGAGCGAACTGCCACTGACCGTTCCAGACCCTTTGTACGTCTTGTCGTTGGCTGGATCGGTGATCTCGCCATTGTAGGTGCCATCGCTTCCCGAAAGCCTGCCGATCTGCTTGCCGGCATGCTTGCCGGTCTTCAGCGTCACGCAGTAGGCGCCGCCGCAGGATGCTATTGTCGCGGTTTCACCACTGGCTGTCTTCCAGTTCCCTTCGATCGGCTCGGCAGCCAGACTTGCAGTCGCAAGCATCGCTACTGCGGCCGAGATCATCAGATGACGCATCATTTTATCTCCATCCCGTGGCGGTGCCTCAGCACCGGCCATCCTCCTAATTGCTCCTCTGTGAGCCGCCAAAGATTAGCTTACCGGCACGTAAAGGTAAACGCCTTCTGTGGGGCATGTCAGCGCCTCTCATCCTGCCCAAGGCAGTGCGGTCGCAGTTGGTGTTTCCTGATCGTAGTTAGCGAAGCGTTGAAAGCCGCGTCTGAAGTTTCTGTAAATTTTGAGCCGAATGTCCTGCGGCAAAGGAGATGCCATGTTTAATGGAGTTTGAACTTTACGAACAATTTGTACTTTGTTTTCATCATTTTAAGGATGCTTTTTAGGCGGCTGTTTGAAAATCCCGGCAATACTGCCTCCATCAACGAGCGGGAATATCCGCCGGCGGACGGAGCAGCAAACCGCATGAAGACGGTGATCCGGACGAGCCCGAAAGGGAATGAACAGGGACATCGACAACACAGGCGAACAGGGACAAAACCAATGGCACGCTTTGAAATGCTCAATACCGACTTTGCCACGACAGGCGGCGAAACCCGTGCGGACGCCTTCTGCGAAATGGGGCTGATGTATGCGACCGGTCGCGGCTGCGCCGTCGACCTCATCTCCGCCCACAAATGGCTGAACATCGCAGCAATCAAGGGCTCCGAACGCGCCGCTGAACTGCGAGCGGACCTCGCGCAAACGATGAACAAGAGCGATCTGGCCGCAGCGCTGCGCGCCGCACGGGAATGGATGACCATGCACTGATGCCGTGCCGCGGAATATCGGTGACCCTTGGCTTATCCAAACGGAGGTATAGGTCAACTGCCGCGGCAGTGCTTGAGGCGCTGGCGCGGCTTTTGCGTCAGAGAGATTTGAGAACCACTGGAAGGGCTTCTTCCAGGAGAGCCATGTCCGACTCCGGGCCGGCACTCACGCGGATACACCGGTTGAGCGGGGCCACGCCAGGCATGCGGATGAACACGCCGTGCTCCATCAGTCCATCGACAATGGCCTTTGAATAGGTGCCGTCACGGCCGCAGTCGATCGCGACGAAGTTTGTGGCCGAGGGGAGTGACACCAGCCCATTGGACCTTGCGATATCTGCAATTCGATCCCGAGAAGCCGCAATCTTGCCAATGACGTTTTCGAGGTACGGCTGATCTGCCAAGGCCGCGAGCGCTGCCTCGGTGCTGATCCTGGCCATCCCGAAATGATTGCGGATCTTGTCGAACGCTGCCGCCGTGCCGGGCGTGGAGACGGCATAGCCGATGCGGGCCCCCGCCAGACCGTAAGCTTTGGAGAAAGTCCGTGTTCGGATCACATTGGGACGGTCGATCAGCGCGTCGATTGGCGGCGTTGCGCCTTTGGGGGCAGTCTCGCAATAGGCTTCGTCAAGGATGAGCAGTGTCGTCGCGGGGACCGAGCGTGCAAACGCCACGACGCTGTCGGCGTCCCACCAGCTTCCCATAGGATTGTCGGGATTGGCGAAATAGGCCAGGGGAGGATTTTCCCGCCGGATCGCATCAAGAAGAGCGTTCAGATCCTCCCGGTGGTTCGCATAGGGCATTGCGGTCAGCCGACCGCCGTAGCCCGTGACGTGAAAATTGAAGGTCGGGTAGGCACCGTAGGAGGTCACCACCCCAAGCCCGGGCTCGATCACCAGTCGAACGATCTGCCCCAGAAGCGAGTCGATCCCTTCCCCGATCGCAAGGTTGTCCGGCTGGCAGCCGAGATGTACGGCGAGCGCCTGCTTCAGCGCAAAATTCTCAGGATCATTGTACTTCCAGGTGGAATGCGCGGCCTCCGCAATAGCCTGCAGTACCGAAGGTGCCGGGCCAAACCCGTTTTCGTTCGCCCCGATCCGAGCTTGCACGGCAAGGCCACGGTTCCGCTCGATCGCCTCCGGTCCAACGAAAGGAACGCTGGCAGGAAGAGCGTTGACAAGGGGTGTGAAACGGGAAAAGGCGGTCATGCTACGGCACCTGCTGTGGATTCGCCTCACAATAGGCGCGCAAGGCGGCTGCGCAAGTCCGTCTGCGGCGTCAGCCGTTCTCCCGGTGGCCTCGATCACTGACGAACGACGCCTTGCTCGCTTAGTGGCTGGTCTCGAAATTTAGCCGGATCACGTGGTGGAGGAATTCCGGGTCGATGAGCATGTTGAAGCCGATCGTGACCTTTTCTTCCTCGCGCCGAATCAGCGTGCTGCCGATCTCGTCGTGGATCCCCAGGATCTCCAAGAAGAAGTTGTTGGGTACCGGGATGTGCGGGCTGACCTCGAGCTCTGCACCGTAGAGAGAAATCGTGCGGATCAAGCAGCGGAGATGAGTTGCCGTACTGAGATGATGGCCGACAAAGATGATCTTGCCTGGACGGTCGATGGTGAATTTCTCGAAGGCCTGGTCACGTGGAGCAGTCTGTTTTGGGTCGCGGTCCATGGTCAAGGGCATGACACCCTCCTTCTATCTCCTCAGGATTGCAGTATAGGCCAGGTCAGCTAATACATCCTGAACAGAAAGTGTCGGATTGCCTGCGTCTGTCCCGTGGCACCCCTCGTCCGTGCCAGCCTTGACAGCGACGGCGGTCGCCGGTTGACGGCGACAGCGTCTCGGGGCTACCCCATGCCCCTGGATACGGCGCTTTAGCAAGGAAGGACCGCCCTTGACGGACAGGCTGGTGATTGTGGGGGCAGGGCAGGCGGCCTTTGCGCTGGCGGCAAAACTGCGGGTTTTGAAAGACATGCGTCCGATCACGCTGATCGGAGCAGAGGAGGTTCCCCCTTATCAGCGCCCGCCGCTCTCCAAGAAATACCTGCTCGGCGAGATGGATTTCGAGCGGCTGACCTTCCGCGCCGATAGTTGGTACGGGGAAAACCAGATTGACGTGCGCCTTTCGACCTTCGTTGAGGAGATTGACCGCCCTGCAAAGCGAATCAGAATGCAGGACGGCTCATGGCTGGAGTATGAAACGCTTGCTTTGACCACGGGAGCCGCGCCGCGCCGCCTGCCCGCGGCCATTGGTGGCGATCTTGCGGGCATCCACGTGATGCGCAGCAAGCGGGATGCGGACGAGCTCGCCGGCGAGATGCGCGCAGGACGCCGCCTGCTCGTGATCGGTGGTGGCTATATCGGCCTGGAGGCCGCTGCGGTGGCTCGTCATTTGGGAGTCGAGGTCACGCTGATCGAGATGGCGGATCGCATCCTCTCGCGCGTCGCCTCGGCCGAGACTGCCGGCATCATTCGCACCATCCACCTTCGGCATGGCGTCACCCTTCGCGAGAAAACCGGTCTCGTTCGATTGATCGGGCACGATGGCCGCGTCTGCGGCGCAGAATTGTCCGATGGCTCGGTCATCAATGTTGACCTCGTGCTGGTCGGCATCGGCGTTACCCCTAACGACCGGTTGGCGCAGGAAGCGGGTCTGGATGTGGGCAATGGCGTCATTGTTGATGCCTTCGGGCGAACCTCCGATCCGGCCATCTTTGCTGCCGGCGACTGCACGCTTCTGCCTTGGAAAGGCCAGCGCATTCGCCTCGAGTCGGTTCAGAACGCGGTCGATCAGGCAGAATCGATTGCATCCGTGCTTGCGGGCAGCAGGGAGCCTTACGATCCCAAGCCGTGGTTCTGGTCGGATCAATACGATGTCAAGCTGCAGATCGCCGGCTTCAACCTCGGGTTCGACGAGACCTTGATGCGGCCGGGCGTACGCGATGGGAGCGCCTCGATCTGGTATTTCCGCCAGGGGCGGTTGGTTGCCGTCGACGCGATCAATGACGCGAAGGCCTATGTTACAGGCAAGAAACTCCTCGACAACGGCATCGAGCCCGACAAGACAGTGCTCGCCGACCCCGCCGCCGATCTCAAACAACTGCTCGCTTAGGAAATGATGCCATGCCCGCTCTCAAGAACCACTTCAAGGCCGCTCTTCGTGAAGGACGGCCGCAGATTGGGCTTTGGCTGAACACCGGCGAGGCCCTTCTGGCTGAACTTGCCGGCACGGCAGGCTTTGACTGGCTGGTGATCGACGGCGAGCATGGCCCGAACGATCTGCGCAGCATCATTGCGCAACTCCAGGCGCTTGCCTCGTCTCCAGCGCAAGCCGTCGTACGTCCGCCGATGGGCGAACCCTGGATGATCAAGCAGCTTCTGGACGCCGGCGCGCGTACGCTGCTCGTGCCCATGGTCGATTCTGCCGAGCAGGCGAGGGCGCTCGTCCAGGCGGTACGCTATCCACCGCAGGGCATTCGCGGCGTCGGCGCTGTCGTGGCCCGCGCCTCGGCCTTCGGCACGATCACCGACTATGCCGAAACGGCCGCCGACGAGATCTGCCTTCTGGTGCAGGTCGAGACACAGGCGGCGATTGCCGACCTTGAGAACATTGCGGCCGTGGAAGGAATCGACGGCATCTTCATCGGTCCAGCGGATCTATCCGCCGATATGGGCCATCTGGGCCGCATCGAGGCGCCGGAGGTGCAGGAAGTGATTGAAAAGGCGATCGCCACCATCACCGGCGCAGGCAAGGCGGCGGGAATCCTGACGTTCAACGAGGCTCTAAATCTGCGCTACCTCGATCTGGGCGCGCGATTCGTGGCGGTGGGCGCCGATGTCGCGGAATTCGCCGCTGTCTTGCGCCGTCTTGCCGCTCGCTACGGCCGCGGAACGGCTCAAGGCGGTCCTTCCAGCTACTGAAGAGGGGTCCCGCAACCGCGCCGCCGCCACCGAACGGCGCAATTCCCAAGGCGGGACGAAAAGCCCTTGCAATCGCTACCCATCCGACATAATCAGGCCGCACCGGAGAGGTGGCCGAGTGGTCGAAGGCGCTCCCCTGCTAAGGGAGTATACGTCAAAAGCGTATCGTGGGTTCGAATCCCATCCTCTCCGCCAGCCTAACGCCCCTGACGCCCAACCTTCTCCTGCATCTGGCTGGTTGCTATCGCGAGTGTGCACTCCGGCACCCAGACCAGCGCAGGACGCGCGGTCAGGGACCCTTCGCGCTGGATGGCCTGTTGCGTTTCCGATTCAGACAGGGCCATCGGTTTCCGATGTGAGCCGGTCACGCAGGAGCGCCAAGACGCGTCGGGTGGACCTGAGTTCATCGAACTCAAGCTCGTTGGCAAGAGCATCTACCGCAGGGTGATAGGCGGCCATCGCCTGCCTGTAGACTTGCCGACCATCCTCGGTAAGGACGACAAGCTGGGCCCGGCGGTGGTGCGGGTTCGGCTCGAAGCCAACGAGACCGTCGCGCTTCATGTCATTGACGATCCGTTGCACGTTCTGCCGGTTCGCGCCGAGGTCCCGCGCAAGCCAGGCTACCGGCTGAGGCCGTTCAGCGAAGACGATCGCACCGAGGATTTGCCAACGCGCGCTGGTGAGACCGAAAGGTGCCACGAGCCTGTCGCCCCAGGTCAAGATCAGGTTGTTGACCCGGAACAGGGTCAGGATGAGGTCGGTCATCGCCTCCCGAGTTGCATCGCGGTTGCCATCACCCATTTGTCATCTCCGTTCCTAATTGACATGATGATGTCAAAATGGTACCTACAATTCACCATGACCGAAGCCGGCGTGTCCGGCAACCAGGAAAGGCACTGCCATGCCCACCTTGACCCCTCTGGACGACCGCTTTCCGATCCGGCAACAGCTCGCGCTCGATGCAGGGCCTGTGGTGCTGGTCAACCTCTTCAGGCTTGACGCCAGCGACGAGAGCGCATTCTTCGAGACCTGGACCGACGACGCCGCCTTCATGAAGCGCCAGCCGGGGTTCCTCTGGACGCAACTGCACCGCGCGCTCGGTCCGGCGCCCGCATTTCTGAACTACGCGGCCTGGGAGTCGACCGCGCATTTCCGAAATGCCTTCGGGCACCCGGACTTCCTTGCGAAGCTGGACGCCTATCCGTCCTCGATCACCATCGCCCCGCACCTGTTCGAGAAGGTCGCTGTTCCCGGCATCTGCGCCGCCTGATCCGGACCGGAGGACGCTCTCATGATCATCCTGTTCAAGATACTAGCTATCCTCGGGCCCGCACTGTTCTCGGGCATGCTGCTGGCCATCGGCGTGATCCTGGGGCGCTACTGGAAAAGCCTGCCGCCCGCCGATTTCCTAGGCTGGTTCGCATCAAACAGCGGGTTCATCATGTTCGCGATCCCGTTCGGCGCGGTGCCGACGATTCTCGGGCTGGCCGGGATGCTGTGGATCGACTGGGGCAATCCCGCGATACGGCCGATCTGGCTGCTGGCAGCGGGCTGCATCGTGGCGCTCTTCGCCATCACCTTCGTCTATTACGTGCCGGCCAACGCCGCCTTCGCGGCGCGGGAGGTGCCGGTCGATGATGTCCCGTCGCGGCTCGACGCCTGGCTGCTGCTTCACAACCTGCGCATTCTCCTCGCCCTCGCTGCCGCCGGGCTGGGGGTATGGGCAATCGGACGATAGGGGGCGGCGATGCTCAGGATCATCCACCCCGTCGCCGGCGTCCTTGCCCTTGCAACGATAGCTACCTTCTGGACCTCGACCGTCGTCTCGGAACTGTTGCTGTCGGATCGGGCGGTTCTCCTGGTGAAGACGTCGATCCCATGCGGCCTTCTGCTGCTGATCCCCGCACTTGCCGTAGCCGGAGGCAGCGGTTTCCGTCTGTCGCGCGGCACGCGAAAGGGTCTGCCCGGCCAGAAGCTGCGGCGTATGCCATGGATCGTGGCAAATGGGCTTCTTGTCCTTGTCCCCTCGGCCCTTTTCCTTGCAGCAAGGGCGCGCGAGGGAGACTTCGATGCGACGTTTCATGCCATCCAGGCGGTGGAACTGGTTGCCGGAGGGGTGAACATCGTCCTGCTGGCGCTGCAGATGCGCGATGGCCTAAGGCTTACGCGGCGAAGGAGGCGGGCGTAGAAGCTTGGATATCAGACCCATCCCCTCCGCCATGGAACTCACTCCGCAAAGCGTTATACGTCAGGCGGCCATTTTCTCGCAGCTCTCCGCGCACCTTCGGCATGCATCTACGCATGCCTGCATTTCCCCGATACGCTCACAGTCTTCGGCACACTGCCTGCAGATTTCCGCGCACTCGCGGCAGGTGTGTTTGTGGTGCTCCGTGCCGATCAGCATAAAGTGTGCTGACGTCCGGCAGATCTCGGCACAGGCCATCATCAGCTTGAAATGGGCGGGCTCGGTATGCTTCCCGCCAAGTTCCAGACAGTGGCCCATTGCGGACGACAGGCACTCGGCATAGCACGCTAGGCACTGGTCGATGCAGTTTTTCATGTCCGACGAAATGTGATGCATTTTTGTTCTCCTATACACTGCAACAGGCTGACCGGGATGATCCGTTCCTGCCCGCCCGGCTTGGGGGTTTGGACGAGGCGCCCCGGGCCTTAAGCAATCCACTCCTGGAAAATCGGAAACACAGCGCAGTGTTCCATCAATCTACAGCGGCACGTCGGAAACTTGCTGCTGGGCGCCTTTGCCAAGTAGACATCGAGGTCGAACAGATACGACTTCCGGCAAAACCTCCTTCCTGTTCGCCGAATGACGCTCGAGCCGGTTCCTCCTCGCGCATGCTGCAGGACATCCCGCCGGCCTTGCGCGCAGAAGATGTTGCGAATGGTCATAACATCGGGGCTGGAGCCCCGTCCGGCGAAAGATGCACCGCACTGATCGAGCAGCTATCACGCGCTACCGCCCGCATCTCGTCGTCCAACTTCGCATAAAAAGATCCCGGCGCAGCTTTGCGAGCATTCTGATGCTCCCCGATTGGAACATTCGGTTTCCGCCCCTGTTGAGTTTTCACATCTGCAGAATTGGGGAGCCGCTCATGACGAACTCGACCGCGCATCACGACAAATCTCATCGCGTCAGCCGATGGTACTCCATGGCACTCGGCATCCTCCTGGTGCTGCTCGGACTCGTGATTGGCGGAGGCGGGATCTGGCTGATCGTCCTCGGCGGCTCGTGGTACTACGCTGTCGCCGGCACTGGCCTGCTGATCTCAGGTGTGCTGATGGTGATGGGGCGCCACTCCAGCGTGCTCGTCTACGCGGCAACCTATATTCTCACCGTATTCTGGGCGCTGTGGGAGGTCGGACTTCAGGGATGGCCGCTCGTCCCCCGACTGGTCGCGCCAACCGTCATCCTGCTGCTGGTGCTCCTCGCCATTCCGGCGCTGCGCCGCCGCGACCCGCAATCCGGCGGCCGCCGTTACGAAATGGCGACCGCGATGGCCATGCTGGCAGCCCTGGGTATGGGGTTAACCGCTGCGCCCTGGGTTCGACCGACTACCGTCCTGGCGCAGGCCGAGACGGAGGAGGGGACGGCTCCCGCCCCGCAAAGCCTGGAGCGACCACCTGCGGATAGTGGCATCATTGCTCCGGCACCGCCGGCCGACAGCGGCATCGTCGCTCCAACTGAGCCCGCTGAGCCTTTGGCCGACCAGATCCCGGGACGTCAACCGGCGCTCGATACGGAAAGCGATGTCGTCATCAATCCGGAGGTCCCCCGCGATCCCGCCCCCGAAGGCCAGTCAGCCGAAGAGGATCGGCCGGCGCTTGCCATGCGCGAAACGGGCGCCGATTGGCCGGCCTGGGGCGGCAACCTGCACGGCACGAAATACTCGCCGCTGACACAGATTACGCGCGAAAATGTGGACCAACTCGAGCGTATTTGGGAATTCAATACCGGTGACCTTCCGTCACCCGAGGCGGAGGGAAAGTACTCGCCTGAGAACACGCCGCTGAAAATCGGCGAGAAGCTCTTCGCCTGCACTCCCATGGGCAAGATCATCTCCATCGATGCGCAGTCAGGCAAGGAAGAGTGGCGCTATGACCCCAAGGTGCCGGCGGACGCAATCCCTTACGGCGCAACCTGCCGCGGCGTATCCTATTTCGAGGTGCCGGACGCCGATCCTTATGACCTCTGCGCAACCCGTATCATCTGGGGTACGCTCGATGCGCGCCTGATCGCCCTTGACGCCGAGACCGGCCAGCTCTGCACCGGCTTTGGTGAAAACGGCATGGTCTTTCTGGAGCGCGGGCTGGGTGAAACGGTACCGGGTTGGTATGCCATGTCGTCGCCGCCCACCATTGTGCGTGGCGTGGTGGTCGTCGGCGCCCAGGTAACCGATGGCAATGCCGAGGATTCTCCCTCTGGCGTCATCCGCGGCTTCGACGCCGTCACCGGCGAGTTCGAATGGGCCTGGGACCTTGGTCGCCCCGGCGATACCAGCCAGGCCGGACCGGAGGAGATATATACCCGCGGAACGCCGAACATGTGGACGATCGCCGCCGGCGACGAGGAACTCGGCTATGTCTTCCTGCCGATGGGCAACTCGGCCGTCGATTACTACGGCTCCAACCGCAGCGAACAGGAGAACGAATACTCCACATCGCTCGTGGCACTGGACGTCACCACCGGGCGGCCCGCGTGGCATTTCCAGACGGTGTACCGCGATGTCTGGGACTACGATCTCGGCAGCCAGCCGACGCTCATCGATTTTCCGACAGATGGCGGCACCGTGCCAGCGGTCATCCTCGCGTCGAAGCAAGGCGACATCTACATTCTCAACCGCGAGACGGGTGAATCGCTCTTCCCGGTCGAGGAGCGTCCGGTGCCGCAGGGCGGCGTTGAGCCGGACTATCTCTCGCCCACCCAACCCTTTTCCACCTATCACACGCTGGCTTTTCCGCGTCTGGAGGAGGAGGACATGTGGGGCATGTCGCCGATCGACCAGCTCTGGTGCCGCATCCAGTTCCGACGGTCCCATTACGACGGCATCTACACGCCGCCGACAAGCGACCAGCATTGGATCCAGTATCCGGGCTATAACGGCGGCAATGACTGGGGTTCGGTCGCAGTCGATCCGGAGCGGGGTCTGCTGATTGCCAACTACAACAACATGCCGAACCACAACCGGCTGGTACCGCGCGAGGAGGCGGACAAAGCGGGCGTGAGGCCGATCTATGAGCCGGCATCCGACGATGAAGGTCCGCTCGGCGAAGCCGGGCCGCAGATTGGCGCCCCTTACGCGATCGACGTCAATGCCGGCTGGCGCGTTCCTTATACCGGGCTCCTGTGCAAGGAGCCGCCCTATGGCGGAATTCGGGCGATCGATCTGGCCACTGGCGACACCGTCTGGGATCATCCCTTCGGCTCGGCGCGCCGCAACGGCCCCTTCGGTATTCCGTCCATGCTGCCGCTCACCATCGGTACGCCGAACAATGGAGGTCCGGCGGTCACTGCAGGCGGGCTGATCTTCATCGCCGCAACGACGGACAACCTGATCCGGGCGATCGACATCGAGACCGGTGAAACACTGTGGAGTGACGTGCTCCCGGGCGGCGGCCAGGCAAACCCGCTGGTGGTGGAAGTCGCCGGACGGCAGTTCGTGATCATCTATCCCGGAGGTCACCACTTCATGGAGACGCCGATCAGCGATACCATCATCGCCTACGGGCTGCCGGAGAGACGCTGACAGGTGGCAACATAAAATACATAAAGACGCGCCTTAGCGCTCACCGCTTCCGCGCCGGTCGCCAGCATCGAGGCGCAGGAAGGGTGCCTGTGATTGTCGGTTCGAACCTGTACTGCTGCCTCGGAGGCCGTTCGGAAGATCGCTGCCTGACCCCGTCTCTGGTGGAAAGAGGTCTTTCAGCGCACTGACGACCGGCTTCCTGGCCTCTTCCTTTGGAGAGACTTGTCTGACCTGCAACCTCAGTCACGTCTATTTGAGCGTTGATCTGCTTAACACTGCGTTCCGTTTTGGCGCCTTTATTACAGGCGTTCCGCAACCCATCTCCACCCTGTCGGCAGATGCTGACACCGGGCCACCGATTACGTTAGCTCGGTCGCGGAATATCATCCGCATTTTTTGATAAGCGAACGTCCCGCCACGGGCTGGACGTTCACGGAAAGGAAATATTATGTCCAAGTTCATCAAGGCATTTGTCATGGCTGCCGTCGTTTCCGCAGCAGGTGTAGCCGCAACTTCGCCGGCCGCCGCCGCTGATAACCAGTGGTTCCACCAGGAAAAGGGCGACAACCAAGGGAACGGCCGATAGTCGACGGCTGACACGGGCGCCGGCACGTCGCCGGTACCCGTTCAAGCGCTTCCCAGGTGCTGGACGAATGCAGCTGGGAAGCTATCTACACCGATAGACTGCAAACCTGTCACGACCGTGATGAAAAAGTCAGAAGATGCATGGGCCGATCATTCGGCAGACGGAGGCAAAATGATGGGTGCCATCACGAGGATTCTCAGCATGTCAGCGCTGTGTCTGACAGTTGCAGGTTGCGCCACGTCCTCCAGGCCGGTCGCCCCCGAACCGGTGGGAGGTCTCGTGCAGGAACACGGCGGGGCCAATCCTGTTCCGATCGTGTGGCCCTCGCAGCGGCAGTATAGCGCGCCTGGTTGGGTATCCCGCTGATCACGCATCGCCACCGTGTGCAAAGAACGTGTGGCTTCCCTCGCCGGGTGACCCTTAGGCATCATCCTTCTCGGACCGCTCTTCGGCGGGCCCCTCTACCCGCGCCAAGTTCAGCGCGGTGTTGATGAGTCCGATGTGGCTGAAGGCCTGCGGAAAGTTTCCGAGCATCCGGTTGTTAACAGAATCGTACTCCTCAGAAAGAAGCCCGACATCGTTGCATAGGGAGGCAAGCCTTCCGTAGAGGCGCTTTGCATCTGCATAGCGCCCGATCAGCACGAATGCGTCGCAAAGCCAGAAGCTGCAGACGAGAAACGCGCCTTCGTCGCCGGGAAGTCCGTCGTCCGAGACCGCGGTCTCGTAGCGTAGAACAAGGCCGTCACGAACCAGGCCGCGTTCAATAGCTTCCACAGTCGAGACGACGCGAGGATCGTCGGGCGGAAGGAAGCCCACGAGGGGGATCTGCAGAAGGCTGGCATCGAGCGCCTCCGATCCGTAGGACTGGACGAAGCTGCCGAGTTTCTCGTTATAGGCATTGCGGCAGACTTCGGCGTGGATCTCGTCTGCGACCGAGCGCCATCGTACCACCGCCTCGGGGTCGGCGCCGAAATCCTTTGCCAGCCGTGCTGCACGATCGAAGGCCACCCAGGCCATGACCTTTGAATGTGTGAAATGGGCAGCGCCGCTGCGTACTTCCCATATGCCTTCATCTGGACGTCGCCAGGCCTGTTCCAGGAACGGGAGGAGCACGCGCGAGATGGCCGGGCTGCGGGGATGAGCGGCAAGCCCTTGACGACGCGCCTGAGCAAGTGCGTCAGCCACCTCACCGTAGACGTCGAGCTGAAACTGTCCTGCCGCCGCGTTTCCCACTCGTACCGGCATTGAGCCCTCGTAGCCGGTCAGCCAGTCCACCTCCCATTCCGGCAGGTGACGTTCTCCCCCAACGCCATACATGATCTGCATCTGTTCCGGGGTCCCCGCGATCGTCCGCATCAGCCATTCTCGCCACGCTGCGGCCTCCTCGAGGTAACCGAGGTTCATGAACGCCATCAGCGTCATGGTGGCATCGCGTAGCCAGCAGTAGCGGTAATCCCAGTTGCGGGTGCCGCCTATCTTTTCGGGCAAGGAAGTTGTGACGGCGGCGACGATCCCTCCGGTCGGCAGGTAGGTCATCGCCTTCAGCGTGATCAACGACCGCTTCACGATCTCCGTATAGCTGTTGATGTCGGGAACGCGGCTGACGAAATCTTGCCAGAAGAACACCGTCTGTTGCAGGGCCGCTTCCGCATCCTGAGCCATTGGCGGCTGTTCGTGGGAAGCGCTGTGGATGAGGGTGAAGGGAAAGCGCTCTCCTTCGCAAACGGTAACTGTAGCCTTGCTGTGAAAGTCTTCGCCCTTCAGGTGGACGGGGCTCTGCAGCGTCAGCCGGTACGGTCCCGCCACTGCCGTGAGCCGACCCTCCTGGTCATGCGACACCCACGGGACGCTGCGCCCATAATCGAATCGCATGACGAGATCGATCTCGAGCTCCACCTTGCCCAGCCGTCCCTCCACGATCCGTACAATATTGCTGGAGCCGTCCCTCGGGGGCATGAAATCCAGGAGAGCGACTCTGCCGGTGTCAGTGACAAATTCCGTTTCCAGTACCAGCGTATCCTGAACATAGCTGCGTCGGACGCTGTAGGGGGTCCGAGGGGTGATCGACCAATGTCCGTTATCTTGGGACCCGAGCAGGGCTGCAAAGCAGGCGCTTGAATCGAAGCGAGGCAGGCAGAGCCAGTCGATTGAGCCGCTTTTGGAAACCAGGGCGGCTGTCTCGCAGTCTCCAATCATTGCGTAGTCTTCGATCCGAACAGCCATTGTCACCTCTCAGCCACCGGCGGCGGGGCGCAGGTCCGCCTTCACCGGTATCTTCTGCATGCGATATGCCTCAGTGGAGGTAACGTGAAACCAAGTGCGCGCGTTTCAAGTGTTCCCCGGTCGGTATCGGTGTTGACCAGCATCCACGAGGCAACGGCAGCGTCTACTGAGAACCGAGGCAGAGACGCCCGCTCCGTAACTGGCCAGCGCCCAGCAAGTTCAGAGGCTAGGTGCAACCGACCCAACGATCCGTGATGCCGAGCTGTCCAAAGAGCAGCTACTTCTGCCGGATCTCTGGGAATGTTCGCCTCATGTCCTGCCAGCGGGGAGGTGGCGGCGGCGTCCAACGAAGATGAGGCGGCGGTGGCCCCGGCAGTTCGCTCGGCGCCCATCGCTGCCTGTCCCGATGTGGCGAAACACGTGGCGGCGCAGGATCGAGCGGATCGATAGACGGCCTCCATTGGGGCGGCCGAGGGGGTGGCTGCATCGTTCGCCGACAGGTACCGGCAGAGGTGCGATACCATCCGGGGCCACAGGAACCACTTTCGACAGCGAGCCGTAGAGAACTGCCCGGAGCGACTTCCTTAGTTGCAGCAGACGCGTCGCCATTCGCAAACGCGGAGCTTGCGGTCGTCAGCGCGATGGCGAGGCCGATGCAGGCGGTAAATGTCGATCTGATACCCAATCCTCCTCGAGTGCTGCAGCCTTTGCAGAAACACGCCTGGTTATCGCTGACAACTTTGCAGTTTTAGCGGCGATGGGAGGCGGCGCCGCGCGACAGAATCAGTCCCCTGCTTGGAA
>DASYHX010000525.1:0-11079 GCA_035998065.1 Pseudorhizobium sp. | reverse complement strand
GGCCATGCTGTCGATTCTTCCGCGACGGTGAAGGCATGCGCGCAGCGGTTATGCACGATACTGTTCAAGTGTCTGAAGAATTCCACGGATTCCAGGTTCTCTCGGCCGCCGTACTTGTTCGGGATCCACTCATCGGCGTTGCGGCTGTAGTCCCGGTACAGCATGGAGGCCACCGCATCCACGCGAAGGGCATCCACGTGGTAGTGCTCCAGCCATTCGAGCGCGCTGGCAATCAAGAAGCCCTTCACCTCGCTGCGCCCCAGATTGTATATCAGGGTGTTCCAATCCTTGTGAAATCCCTCACGGGGATCTTCGTGCTCGTACAAAGCCGTGCCGTCAAAACGCGCTAGCCCCCAGACGTCCGTTGGGAAGTGCGCCGGGACCCAGTCCAGGATAACGCCGATGCCAGCTGCGTGGCAGCGGTCAACGAAGTAAGCGAAGTCTTCCGGTGTACCGTAACGCCCGGTCGGAGCAAACAGACCCAGAGGCTGGTAGCCCCACGAGCCGCCAAACGGGTACTCCATGATTGGCAAGAGCTCGATGTGTGTGAAACCGAGATCAGAGACGTAGGGGACGAGCCGCTGGCTGAGCTCGATCCAGTTGAGGTGGCGATTGCCCTCCTCGGGGACGCGCAACCAGGATTCAAGATGTACCTCGTAAACCGAAATCGCGGCTTCTCCCAGGCGGGCGGCGCGGTGGGATTGCATCCACTCGTGGTCCGACCAACGAAACGGGGCATTGGACGCAACAATCGACGCAGTGGATGGCGCGGCCTCACTTGCCCGTGCAACCGGATCTGCCTTCTGCGGCAGCGTACGACCGTCACGATCAACGATCTCGTACTTGTACCGCTCCCCCGGCCCGAGGCGTGGGAGAAAGATCTCCCAGATCCCAGAGGAGCCACGCAAACGCATCGGGTGTCGTCGTCCGTCCCAAGCGTTGAAGTCGCCAACCACGGAAACGCGTCGGGCATTGGGCGCCCACACGGCGAAGCGAAGGCCCGATACTCCCTCAATCTCCATCGGCTGTGCACCAAGAGTTCGCCCAAGGTCGTAGTGGGTACCCTGCGAGATCAGGTGAAGGTCCAGATCGCCCAGCAAAAGGTCAAACGAGTAGGGGTCCTCCGTTTCCTGAACCGCATCCGGCCAATGGATCCTTAACCGATAGTTGCTCCGGCCACCTATGTCCGCGGCATAGAGACCGCCGCTGAAGACCTTCTCCATTTCAGCAATCAGACTGTCGTCCTGAGCCCCAATGACTTCCACGCTTAACGCACCCGGGACGAACGCCCGCACGACATTCGTCTGTCCAACTGGATGACGTCCCAAGATCGAGAAGGGGTCGCCGTGACGCCCGTCGACGATAGCCTGAAGAGCTCCGTCGTCGATGTGTGCGAGCAGGTCAGCGCGCTCGAGGTTCATCGTGCATTCTCCATGAGCCTTTTTGCGATTTCCGAGAAGCCGCCCAGTGGGATCGGGAGCCATTTCGGGCGGTTGCGTGCTTCATAGCCGATCTCATATGCCGCCTTCTCCAACAGGAAGAGGTCGAGCACAGCGCGATAGACTTCGTCCGTCATCGTGAGCGAGGCACTGTCACGAGTGGCTTCTCTATAGCGATCGAGGAATGCCCGCTCCGCCTGCTTGGCGAAGTTGTCGACGATCCCGTGACGATGCAACTGATCGCCGTCAACCACCGCATCCTGCCCGAGATCTGCGGTTGCTGCGAGATAGCTAAGGGAGCGCAGGAACCCCGCGACGTCTCTCAGTGGACTGGACTTTGCGCGTCGTTCGGCCAAGTCGCGTGCTGGCTCGCCCTCGAAATCGATCAGGTAAGCATCGCTTTCCGCCACCAGGATCTGGCCTAGGTGAAAATCGCCGTGATGGCGGATCATCAGCGTACCGATACCTGCGTTTGCAAGCGTTTCGACAGACGCCAGCAATCCTTCTCGGCGGTCGAGAAGCGGCTGAACGAGCTGCGCCGTTTCAGGCTCCAACTGATCTTTCTCATCGCGCACGATGTCGAGCGCGACATTGATCTGCTCAATCACCAACTGCCGCCAAGCATCGACATCATTACGGCCAGCCTCAACCGGACGGAAGTCAGGATCCTCCGTCGGTTGCGACAGCGCCACATGCAGTTCGCCCAGACGCTGGCCGACAGTGCCCGCGAAGTCGATCAATGGTCTGAATTGATCAGCGATCGCTTCATCATCCTCGTCTGTCACCATGACTTCGTCGATGCCCCGGCGGAGATTGCCCAGCATCCATGTCCAGGCATCGCCTTGGTTTCGGATAGCACCCTGGACAATAATCAGGGTGTACCGTGTACCATCAGGAGCAGTACGAGCCACTTCGCCAAGAAGAGGGGCAGTATTCTTGTATCCCACCTTCGTCAGATACCGCGTCATTTCCACTTCCGGGTGGATCCCCGGGAAGATCTTGCGGATCAGCTTGACCATGACTTGGTCACCGACGATCAGCGAGCTGTTGGACTGTTCGGCAGACAGCCAGTGGACGTGCATGTCATCAGTGATGCCCATGCAATCGAGCTCATCCGTGCCGATGAACTCGAGCGTCCCGGCACGCCCCGAAACGTTGGAGCGCTCGCACAAAGCACGGACGACCGCCCTTGCCATCGACTCGAGCGCAAAGCCATCGGTCAGGAAGCCGACGCGGCGGCCCTGGCGGATGCGGGCGAGTGCCAGCTGCTGCGCCAAAATGGGCGGCTGAGTCTCGTCCCAGGCCGGGGCGAGTGGCAGAAGGTATGTCTCTGTCCTGCCCTCGAGTTCGGCTTCCAATTCGCCGAGCAGCATGTTGCCACCAAACGGCAGCGGCGTTGCCGCCACCAGCGTCGCGCTTTTCAAGTGCTGACCCTTTGAGCCGAACCACCGGCGCTTCGACAGATAAGCGGGAAGGATTTCGCGCGACATAGTACCTGCCAAGCGAGGCTCGTCGACGAGTTCGTAGAGATCCCGACGGATCACCATTGTGGCCATGTCCGCCAACTGCTCCGGCGGTTCGGTGCGCCAAGCGGGGCCATCCGCTTCGGCCACCAGTTGGAACCAGAAGAAGCCATAGGGCGGCATCGTCATTAGGTAGGTCAACTGGCCAATCGGCGGGAAGGGCGACATGCCCGTCAACTCGATAGGAACGCGTCCCTGGAATTCATGCAGGTCCAGTTCCACCGCCTGGGGCAGGCGCGACAGGTTTGCAACACAGAGAATGGTCTCGCCGTTGTACCCGCGAAGATAGGCCAGCACCTTGCGGTTGCCCGGGGCGAGGAAGCGCAGGCTCCCTCGGCCAAACGCGCTGTGCTTGCCGCGCAGCGACAGCATGCGCCGCGTCCAGTTGAGAAGCGAGTGCGCGTCCGCGGCCTGCGCCTCGACGTTCAGTGCCTCATAACCGTAAAGCGGATCCATGACCGGCGGCAGCACGAGGCGGGCGGGATCAGCTTTCGAAAATCCGCCGTTGCGGTCCGGCGACCATTGCATGGGGGTACGGACGCCATCGCGGTCGCCGAGATAGATGTTGTCGCCCATCCCAATTTCATCGCCATAATACAGAACGGGCGTGCCGGGCATGGACAGGAGAAGCGCATTCATCAGTTCGATACGGCGGCGGTCGCGCTCCATCAGAGGCGCGAGGCGTCGGCGAATGCCGAGATTGATGCGCGCGCGGCGGTCGGCCGCATAGGTGTTCCAGAGGTAGTCGCGCTCCTCGTCCGTCACCATTTCAAGCGTCAGCTCGTCGTGGTTTCGCAGGAAGATCGCCCACTGGCAGTTCTCCGGGATCTCCGGCGTCTGGCGCATGATGTCGGTGATCGGGAAGCGATCTTCCTTAGCGATGGCCATGTACATGCGCGGCATCAGCGGGAAGTGGAACGCCATGTTGCATTCGTCGCCATCGCCGAAGTATTCGCTCGTGTCTTCCGGCCACTGGTTCGCTTCTGCGAGCAGCATCTTGCCCGGGTGCGTGGAGTCCAGGGCGGCACGGATCTTCTTCAGGATCTCGTGCGTCTCCGGCAGGTTTTCGTTGATCGTGCCTTCTCGTTCGATCAGGTAGGGGATGGCATCCAGGCGGAAGCCATCGATGCCGGTCTCCAGCCAGAACCGCATAACCTGTAGCAGTTCCTCAAGAACGGCCGGATTGTCGAAGTTGAGGTCAGGCTGGTGAGAATAGAAGCGGTGCCAGTAATACGCGCCGGCAACGGGATCCCAGGTCCAATTGGACTTCTCCGTGTCGAGAAAGATGATCCTCGTTTCGGGAAACTTCTGGTCAGTGTCGGACCAGACGTAGAAGTCCCGCTCCGGCGACCCGGCAGGCGCATGGCGTGCGCGCTGGAACCAAGGATGTTGGTCAGACGTGTGGTTGATCACCAATTCAATAATGACCCTGATCCCGCGAGCATGCGCAGCGTCGACAAAGGCCTTGAATTCATCGATCGTGCCGTAGTCAGGACTGACATCCCCGTAGTCGGCGATGTCATAGCCGTCATCCCTGCGGGGCGAGGGGAAGAAGGGGAGCAGCCAGATGGCGGTCGCCCCTAGTGAAGCCACGTGATCAAGCTTCTCGTGTAAGCCTTTGAAATCACCAATGCCGTCACCATTGGCGTCGAAGAACGACTTGACGTGCAGTTGGTAGATGATTGCGTCCTTGTACCACAACGGGTCGCTGCCCGTCGGGTTCTGCGCCTGCGACTGCAGGGTATCCATACGTATCCTCCCTATCTCACCCGCCAGATTGCGAAAGGCATGCCGGGCTCCAGCCGCAGCCGCTGCCATTTTCCGGTCCAGGTAAACTTATGACCGGATATAAGGTCTTCCATGGAAAGCGATGCGTGGTCCGGGAGGTTCCATGACCAGAGCGGGATTTCGACATCAGCTTCCTGGACATTGTACGGATCAAGGCTGATCGCGATCAGCAGCACGTTCTCCCGCCCCGGACTCGCCTTCTCAAAGAACATGATGTTGTCGTTCCACGCGGTCAGCAGCGTCAGCCCGAGGTGGGTGTGAAGTGCTGGGTTTTCCTTTCGGATCCGGTTCAGCATGCCAATTTCGTGCTTGATGTTGCCCGGCCGGTCCCAGTCCCACGCTCGGATCTCGTATTTTTCGCTGTCGGCATATTCCTTGCGCTTGGCATCGGGCCGGCCTTCGCACAGCTCGAAGCCGTTATAGACGCCCCAGAGGCCGGAGAGCGTTGCAGCCAGCGCGGAACGAATGACATAGGCTGGGCGTGGCGCGTTCTGCAGAAAATCGGGATTGATGTCGTGCGTATTGACGAAGAAGTGCGGTCGGAAGAAATCCTTTGGCTCTTCGGTCGTGATCTCGCGCATGTACTGCTCGAGCTCCCACTTGGCATTACGCCACGTGAAGTAGGTGTAAGACTGAGAAAAACCGATCTTCGCCAGCCGGTACATCACCTTAGGCTTTGTGAAAGCCTCAGAGAGGAAGACCACTTCGGGCTGCCGCGAACGGATATCGGCGATCAGCCATTCCCAAAACGGGAAGGGCTTGGTGTGCGGGTTGTCGACACGGAAGAGTTTTACGCCTTGGTCGACCCACATCTGTACGACGTCACGAAGCTCCTGCCACAGCGAAGGGACGGCGTCCTTGGCATAGAAGTCGACGTTGACAATGTCCTCGTACTTCTTCGGCGGGTTTTCCGCGTAGCGGATGGTCCCGTCCGGCCGCCAGTCGAACCAGCCTGGATGTTCCTTCAGCCAAGGGTGATCAGGTGACGCCTGGATGGCGAGATCAAGTGCGATCTCCATCCCGTGCTCTTGCGCGGCCTCGACAAGCCTTCTGAAGTCTTCGAAGGTGCCGAGCTGCGGGTGTATTGCATCATGACCGCCTTCCTCCGATCCAATTGCATAGGGGCTTCCCGGATCGCCCGGGGCAGCCTTGAGGCTATTGTTGCGGCCTTTGCGGTTGGTTGTTCCGATCGGGTGGATCGGGGGAAAGTAGATGACGTCGAAGCCCATGTCGCGGATCGCCGGGAGTCGCCGCACGACATCGTCAAAGGTGCCGTGTCGATTGGGGTCCCCGCTCTGCGAGCGTGGGAACAGTTCGTACCAGCTCGCAAAGCTCGCCCCGATGCGCTCCGCTTCAAGCGGCAGGACCTGCGAGCGGATGCGGAACGGGCGGCGATCCGCTTTCGCCATCAGATCGGATGTCTGCGGATCGAGGAGAATTTCGATCTTCCGGCTCTCGGT
Source organism: Pseudorhizobium sp. (assembly GCA_035998065.1). Taxonomy (GTDB): domain Bacteria; phylum Pseudomonadota; class Alphaproteobacteria; order Rhizobiales; family Rhizobiaceae; genus Neorhizobium. Next base: position 4,869 of record DASYHX010000525.1, on the reverse strand, counting down.
GGCCTCTTCAAGTTCCGTCAGGATCTGCTTTAGCCCCGTCGCGGTGTCACCTGAAGCTGACTTCGTAGCTGCATGGATGATATTGGCTCCTTCCTGGATCTCCAGCTTCAGATCAAGGCGGGCGTCGTGCTTCTTGACAAATTCGTAGCGGAATATGGCGAACGGATTTTTCCAAGCTTCGATAGCATATTCGTGCCGCCCCATCCGACGCGGTGTGAATTCTGCGTACCAGCGATCGTTCTCGATCAGCTGCATACGCACCTCCTGCCATTCCTCTTCGTCTGCGGCACGCCATAGAAGGACGGCAGAAAGAGGATCGTGTCCGTCACCAAAGATGTCAGCTTCAACGCGAACCGTCTCGCCAACCACCCGCTTTACCGAAAAACGGCCCTGATCTACGGCGGGAGTGATCTTCTCGATTGCAAGCCTGGGTGCCGCAGCGGCGAGCGTGAGATCTGGAAGTGGAGAAGAAGACTGGATCGCGCTGGACATCTGTCCTTCCAGGACGCGGACCTCTCCCGGCTTTAGCCGTGGTGCAGCGATGCCTTCGGCTTCACGAAGGGGGAGGAATGAAGAGGCGGCTTGCTGAACGGCATTCAGTGGCGGCTGCGTGCTTCGTCGCAGATCCCGGTTCACGATGATTGCACGGATTTTATCAGATGACCGCAGATCCTCCCGATCGGACTGCAAGATCGCCACCGCAGACGTGTTGCTGCCAGCAATGAAGGTCAGCGGTCGACGGTGGAAATCCGCCGACTGGTGCTGCAGCTTCTCGTTCGTCGCTCGAATCTCACCGGAAATGTCGAACGCAGAAGCGTCGCGGAAGCCCGCAAGACCGAGGCCGTCTCCGCACATCTGGTCGAGCGGCATCGAGGCGCCATACTCGAAGCCCATCGGGATCATGAGGCCGTCACCGAGATAGGCCGACAGCTTGAGCGCTCGCAGGGCTTTCCGCTCCAGGACCTCCGAGCTTTCCGTTCCATGCGCGAGCCGCTTACTGAAGGGGGCTTCCGGGAAGGCAATCTGATAACCTAGCCTGCGTTGGACCAGATGTTCTTCCGCCAGCCAACTGTCCTCCAGATTCCACCAAGCAAGCGAAGAGAAACAACCATCAAAGCCAACCTGCTCTAGTGCCTGGCGGCGCCCAAGATCAGTCCCGGGGGTCCAAGCAAGAAACTGCAGGTCATCTTGATCGGATCGAGCATGCCGGATCAGTGATGCCCAAACTTCCGCCGGTACACGCTCGATGCCGAGGCAGCGGAACCCCGCCACACCAGCGTTCACCATCAGCGCGATCCGCTCACGCCAGGTTTCCAGGTGACGGTAAGTTTCATCACTTGGGGACAACTCAAGCGAGTCACTGCAGGTCTTGTCTGGCGTGATCCTGGGGTCCGAGGCGATGGTACCCGTCTCGTGATCCTGCTTGGCAACTCTGTCGATAACGAGATCCAGCATCAGCCGAACGCCGCTCCCATTCGCGGCCTTGGTCAGCACCTGCAGTGCGTCGGCAATGGACGCGCCCAGTTTCAACTGGGGATCCGGCCTGTCATAGTCCTTCGAAACAAAGACGCTGGTGTTCTTTCCGCGCTCATACAGCGGCGCGCTGAGGACCGTGTCGAACCCGAGCTTGGCTGCGTGCTGAAAAATCTCCCGCCAGGCGTCGAGGCCCTGCAACTGCAAAGGGTGAACGTAATAAATCCTGGGCGATTGGGTGACGCGTGAGACCGGAGCATCGATCCTGGGGAGCGAATTCATAGCGGAGCCCTATGTTTGCGTTTGGACGTAAACGGTCAGAGTCTCGGCTTGTTCCAGAGGCCGGTCAACCTCCGTGACGGCGATACGATGATCAGGATAGGGCTAGGACGCCTTCGTCTAAGGCCGCGATCTGCAGCTAAGGTGCATAGATCACCTTTTGTAAATATGCTGATTGATTGAGCATCCTCTGGAGATTGTCATTGATCAAGGAAGCTTTATAACGAACCGCGATTGTGGCGTGGGAATAGGCATGTTTCGGCGGACTGGGCTATCCAATATCGACCTCAACGAGTTGTTCAATCTCTCGCCCAATCCCTACGTCCTATTGGACCGGGATCTGCGGATGGTAGGGGTGAACAGCGTCTATCTCGCGGTTACGTCGCGGACCGAAGACGAGATCATCGGGCGGTATATGTTCGACGTCTTCCCCAGCGATCCGCAATCGGTGCACGGACAGATGCTTCGTCACTCTTTCGACAAGGTGCTCAAAACGGGTGAAGTCGATCACCTCCCGCTTATCCCATACCCGATCCGCAGCAGCGAAGGGGTGATGCAGGATCGATACTGGAGCGCGACGCACACTCCGGTGAAAGGCGACGACGGGCTGGTAAAATACATTCTCCAGCACACGGTCGATGTGACGGAACTTCATATGCTGCGGCAGCGCGCGGGCGGCGATGACTGGAGCGTGCAGACCGGACTTCTGCGGCGGGTGGATGCCGTTCAGGGCCAGAATAAGGTTCTCGGCGAGGAACGGGAATACTTGCGCAGCCTTTTCGAGCAGGCGCCGGGGTTTATGGCTGTTCTGCGCGAACCGCAACATATTTTCACCATCGCCAACCGTGCTTTTCGCGAACTTGTCGGGCGGGAAGATCTCATCGGCAAGCCGGTACAAGAGGCATTGCCGGATGTGGCAGGGCAGGGGTTCTTTGAGCTTCTCGAACAGGTCTATCAGACAGGAGTGCCTTACTCGGCTATTGCTGCGAAGATCGTGCTGCAGCGTCCGGGGCTTCCAGATCAGCAGGAACGGTTCCTCGATTTCGTCTATCAGCCCATCAGGAATTCTGCAGGCGACGTGACCGGCATTTTCGTTCAGGGGCATGATGTCACTGACCTGAAACAGGCGCAGGAAGCGGCCAGGGAGAACGAAAACAGGTTCCAGACTCTGGCCCAGTCCTTGCCGAACCAGGTTTGGACAGCAAAGCCGACAGGCCAAGTCGAATGGTGTAACGATCAAGTCTATCGCTACAGTGGCCTGGACAGCCTTTATTTCGACGCGGCGCATCGCTCAATCATGATTCATCCCGACGAACGTGATGAGGTAAGCCGCAACTGGCAATATTCACTTCGTAGCGGCAACCCTTTCGAGATGGAAATGCGGCTGCGCCGTCACGACGGGGCGTTTCGCTGGTTCATCAGCCGGGCCGTCCCGATCATGAACAGCGACGGCGACATCATATTGTGGGTTGCCACCAATACGGACATTGAAGAGCAAAAGCGGACGGAGTCACATCTGGAAACCCTGGCCGAATCTCTCGGTCAGACGGTGGAGGCGCGCACGCTCGAACTGGAGCGGACTCAGGAGGTGCTGCGCCAGAGCCAGAAGATGGAAGCGATCGGCAATCTTGCGGGTGGCATCGCGCATGACTTCAACAACCTCCTGCAGGTCATCACCGGTAACCTGCAGCTTTTGAACCGAGACGTGGCGGGTAACGAGGCGGCCGAGAGACGGGTGAGCAGCGCACTCGCAGGTGCGGCGCGCGGCGCCCGACTTGCCTCGCAGTTGCTCTCCTTCGGTCGCCGTCAGCCGCTCGAGCCGAAGGTCGTCAATCTAAGCCGCCTAATTCGCGAAATGGACCATCTTCTGCGTCGGAGCCTGGGGGAGGCTATCGAGATCGACACGATTGTCGGCGGCGGGTTGTGGAACACGCATGTAGATCCGAGCAATGTCGAGAATGCCTTGCTCAACCTCGCGATCAACGCGCGTGATGCGATGAATGGCCAGGGAAAGCTCACCATTGAGCTTGGTAATGCGTTCCTGGACGACGAGTACGCGCGCAATGCCCTCGATGTGAAGCCTGGCCAATACGTGATGCTCGCGGTGACCGATACGGGGACGGGAATGACCCCAGATGTTCTCGAAAAGGTATTTGAACCCTTCTTCACGACCAAACCCGACGGGAAGGGGACGGGGCTAGGCCTGTCGATGGTCTACGGCTTCGTCAAACAGTCGGGAGGGCACGTCAAGATCTACAGTGAACCCGGCAATGGAACAACTGTACGGCTCTACCTGCCACGGTCGATGGAGGCGGAGGACGTCGTTACCGACAGTTTGACTGGGCCAGTTGCCGGGGGATCGGAGACGGTCCTCGTTGTCGAGGACGATGAAGCCGTCCGTGAAGTTACCGTCAGCCTGCTTACCGAGCTCGGCTATAGAGTATTGAAGGCAAAGGATGCAGACAGCGCGCTGGCGATTGTCGAAAGCGGCGCACCCATCGACCTTCTGTTCACCGACGTTGTCATGCCGGGGCGGCTCAAGAGCCGCGATCTCGCTCGCAAGGCGAAGGAGCGGTTGCCATTGCTCGGGGTACTCTTTACGTCGGGCTATACTGAAAACTCGATTGTACATGGCGGGCGGCTGGACCCCGGCGTCAATCTGTTGAGCAAGCCATACACGCGTGAGGCGTTGGCCCGGAAGATCCGGCAAGTGCTGGAGCAGGTCCCGGGTCGTGACTCTGCTGCTGAAGTGATCCCCAGAAGTGACGTGCCAAAAGAGGATGTGCGAAAGATGCCCATTACTGTGCTTCTTTGCGAGGATGAGGCTCTGATCCGCATCTCCACGGCAGATTTCCTGCAGGACGCCGGGATGAACGTGGTAGAGGCGGGGGCGAGCAGCGAGGCGATCTCCGCTGCGCAGAGTCATCCGATAGACATCTTGGTGACGGACGTCCACCTGCCGGATATGAGCGGCCTCGACCTCATCCTGAAATTGCGCGAAACGCTGCCGCAACTACCCGTCATCTTCGCCACCGGAGACCGGGCCGTGCCGGGATCGGAAGTGCTGGAAAAGACGGCACTGATCACCAAGCCCTACGACTACGATCTGCTGGCAAC
>DASYHX010000523.1:0-5311 GCA_035998065.1 Pseudorhizobium sp. | reverse complement strand
TGCGACATCGAGCTTCAGGGCGGCGAAATCGTCCGGGACGTCCTGGTGGGCGATACGGTGCGATGGAAGGTCGAGCCGGCCACATCGGGTTCGGCCGGCGGCCAGGCGATTCACCTGATCGTCAAGCCCTCCGAACCGGGCCTCCTGACGTCGATGGTGGTCACCACCTCGCGCCGCACATATCACCTCCAATTGAAGTCGCATCCCAGCCAGTACATGGCGCGCATCGGCTTCGAGTATCCAGAAGACGTTTCAACGAAACTCAGCGATGTCAATTCCCGGCTCGAGACGGGGGGAGGGACGGGCACACCACCGGACAGACTGGACTTTTCCTACACCGTCAGTGGCCGCGCCTCATGGAAGCCGAAGCACGTCTATTCAGACGGGACAAAGACATACATACAGTTTCCGAGATCGGTCGCGAGCCAGGACGCACCCGTGCTCTTCGTGGTGAGCGGCGGTCAGAACCGGATCGTTAATTACCGGATGAAGAACGACATGATGATCGCAGACTACGCGATCGAAAAGGCTGTTCTGATGTTCGGCGTCGGCTGGAGACAGCAGAAGATTACCATTCGGCGGGGACGGTGACACCATGCGACAGCTGCCTTTGGCGTTCCTCATCATCCTGACCGCTTCAGCCTGCCAGACAAACGGCGACGCAGCCTCCACCGCCTCCTCGGTGGAGTTGTCTGGTCCTCCCGCAGGCGCTATCGCCGGCGATATGGCAAGCCGTCTGGCCGAACAGCTCACCCCCTCCAGTCTCCCCACCATCACGATGGATCATCCCCAGACAGAATATGCGGTTGCGCTGAAGGCCGCTCTGCAAGGCTTTGGCTACAGGTTCGCCGCTGATGGCAAGAGCGCGTCGGATCCAGCGTCGGTGGAGCTGGATTATTCCCTTGATCGCGTGGACGGGCAAATCCTGGCGCAACTGACGATGCCATCGATATCGATTGCGCGCGCCTATATGGCCACGGCGACTGGGGCAATGCCGGCAAGCCCGCTTTCCATCATCCAACGCCACTGAAGGAGCAGGAGACCATGGTCCAGTCACTCCAGCTCGGGATGGAAGGCGATCGCAGCCAGACCGGCATGCGCCGGCTCAATCGGCTACCGATCATCCTCATGCTGGCGATAGCGGTGATCTTCCTCGCGATCGTGGTTGTCGGACTTTCGTGGCGCGGCCTTCCCTTTGAGCGCGGCGATGACCTTGATGGCGCTTCCGGCGGCCCGGCGACAAGTTTTGGCGATCAGCTCAAGCGCGGGATTACCGATGGCATCATCGGTGAGCCGGAACCGGAGATTTTTCAGCCTGCACCGGTGGTGGTGCATAGACAGGAACGGAGACAGCCCGTCACGGAGGTTCCTGAGAAACCGGCCGACCAGCGTCCGAAGCCGGCTCCTGAGGAGGATTGGCAAGCCCGACTCAAGCGCGAACAGGACGAGCAGTACCTTCGCGAGGTGCAACGCCAAAGGATGGCACGGCTCCAGGCGCGGGCCAGCGCGTTTGATTCACCACTCAAGGTGGATATTGTTGATGTCGCTAAGGCCCCAAGCCAAGCCACTCCAGACGCTCAGCGACGGAACTTCGATCGGATGGACGGCACCTCGGACCTCCATTCCATGGCGGCGCGACTGGGTTTGTTGGATCAGACTGGCGACAAGAATGGCCAGGCGAGCAAGCAGGACTTCTTCAACCAGGACATCCGGGACCTGGGCTACCTTCCCGCACGCGTCGTACCCCCAGTCTCGCTCTATGAACTGAAGCGTGGATCCGTCATCCCCGCCACCTTGATTACGGGGTTGAATTCTGACCTTCCTGGGCGGCTTTCGGTGCAGGTGAGCCAGAACGTCTACGACAGCGCAACGGGCTATCGCCTTCTGATCCCGCAAGGCGCCAGATTGTTCGGACGCTACGATTCGAAAGTGGCTTTCAGACAGGATCGCGCTCTCGTTGTTTGGACCGATCTCATATTCCCCAACGGGGCGACGCTGCAGATTGGAGGCATGGCCGGTACGGACGCGGCTGGCTACGGCGGCTTTAAAGACAAGGTTGACCGCCATCTGTTGCGAACATTTGGATCGGCCGCACTCATTGCCTTGATCGGTACAGGGATTGACCTGTCGATGCCCGAGAGTTCCACCCTGGCGAACCAGCACACGGCCTCGGATGCCGCACGGCGCAATTTTGCCGAATCCTATGGCCGTGTGGCGGAGCAGACGATTTCTCGGAATCTCGCAGTACAACCGACCATCCGAATTCGCCCCGGCTACAAGTTCAACATTCTCGTCGACCAGGACATCGTCTTTCCGTCAGCCTACACCGACGGTTAGCACCGGTAGACTGAAGTCGATCATGATCGCGGATGACATGAGATCGACCTCTGGCGCGGATGCCGCACGGCTCCGGGCTCGACCATCGCTGCTAAGCACGACTCCTTTGACGCCGCCTCTCGCTGGGCGTACCCTGTCTGTGGCACGCAAGGGGTGTCGCAGTCCGGGGACGGATTGAAATCACGGAACCGGACTTTGTTCAACGATGCGTCAGCCTGTTCTGCTGGCAGCGTCAGAAACAAGCGGAGGTTTTCAGTGACTGACGAGCTTCGATCTCTTATCGACATGACAGATGCCGCGTCCAATCAGCGGATGATCAAGGTCGCCCTCAAAAATTTCGCGATGGCCTGTGGATTCAGCCGTTTCGCCTTCATGCAGACGGAGGGGGCAATGGTCAAAACCCTCAACAACTACCCACAGGATTGGCAAGAACTTTATCTGGGGCGACGCTTTTCTCGCGTCGACCCGGTCGTCACCGAAGGGCGGCGCAGCTCAGGCTTCTTTGCCTGGACTGCCAACGGCTGGCACGGCGCGCGCACCTCCCAGCTGCGAGCCTTCCGCGATCAGGCGATCGAGCACGGGATTCGCTCCGGTGTGACCATAGCGGTCGAGGGAAGCTTCGGCACGCGGCTGATGCTGACGTTGGCGTCCGCTGCAGCCGATACTCGCCACCTCGTAACCTTCGACCCCCAGAAGTCACAGCAGGCCGTCCTGGCGGTGCACTACCGGCTTCGGGCGTTTGCGGACGCGACGGTTCTGGAACCCAGGAAGGCCCTCTCGCCGCGCGAGCTTGTTTGCCTGACCTGGGCGGCAAAAGGGAAGGGGGCCCCTGACATTGCGGCTGTGACCAACATCAATCAACGCACGGTGCAGCACTATCTCGACAATGCCCGTCGCAAACTCGACGCTGCAACGATCGGCCAACTGATCGCGATTGCCAAGGATCACAAGATCGTCTGACAGTCTGTCCGTCGCGTCCAATGCCTTCGGAGTCCAACTGACTGCCAAGGACAAAGCTCCTCCCCAAGCCTAAAGAATGGGAGGATTACCCTTGGCCGATCGTCGCGGCTAAGCGCACGCCATCGTATCGCGATCCCTGAGCCGATGCGTCGTCGACCAACTACTGTCTGGGAAGATCTCAGGGAGCGTGAGTAGGAACCGAATGAACTTGTTATGAATGACGTCGGTTCTTTTCCGGATTGTGCCCCTGAGGCTGTCGTGTGTCCCGACGTAAGAGCATGCGCCGCCGCACGACCACGTCCCATATGCCACGGGAGGATCTGCGGGCTTAGGAGAAAACACTCGGTGAGATGTAGGACGGTGGCAGCGGGCCGCTGCCACCGTGGCTCTCCTAAGACGACATGGGGGGCATCGGCTTCTTTGGTGTGCCGTGCATACGCGGATCCAATTGGTTGAGCTCTGTCACCTCTTCGCCCAGAGGCTGCGGATCTGCAAGATATTCGAACTGTCCCTTACCATCCGGCGTCGGACCTTCGGCCCACTGTCCCTGGCGGCTCTCGGTGCCTTCCGAGCAGTTCCAGAACTGGTAGGCGACCTTGGACAGCTCCTTCTCCTGCGGGAAGCTCATTGGCGCCGGCGTCTGGTCGAGACCGTCTTCCTCGAGCTCCTTGATAGCTGCCAGCCACTGGTTCTGGTGCATCGTGTCACGCGCGATTAGGAAGGACAGCATGTCGCGCACGCCCGGATCGTCCGTCATCTCGTACAGGCGGCAGACCTGCAGGCGACCTTGCGATTCGGCCGTCACGTTGAAGCGGAAATCGGCAAGTAGATTGCCCGACGAGACCGTGTAGCGCGAGGTCCAGGGATAGCCGACACTATCGGTCGGAGTGGCACCCATACCGGCAACGATCGCGTGCTGCGGGTTCATCCCGCCGACGATGACATCCTCGACCCGAGCACCGCCCATCACGGCACCGATCACCGAATCCTTCGCGGCGTGCTCGCGGGCTTCCACCGGAGACGTTTCGAGCAGGCGGGCGATCATCGTTGCTAGCATTTCCACATGCGCGATCTCTTCCGTCCCGATGTCGAGAATCATGTCACGGTACTTGGCCGGAGCACGGCAATTCCACCCCTGGAAGAGGTAGGTCATCATCACGCTGATCTCACCCCACTGCCCGCCGAGAACCTCCTGCAGCTTCTGTGCATACAAAGGGTCCGGTGCCGACGGTTTCGCGTTGTACTGGAATTTGTTGGTCCTAAAAAACACGGCGGTCTCCTTGCGCTATTGGCTAGGCTCACAACCGCGCGTTGGCACGATGGTTCCAGAAGCCATTCTTCAAGCTGATGCAACTACACGCCTTGTTGCTCGCCCGACCTGATGGCTAGCACGACGCTACCCGCAGGACGGAGCAACGAGAAGGACGTCCTCCACGTGCCCGTCCGTGACATCGAAGGCGCCCGTCGCTGGTCACTCCGAGGGTAGAGTCTCGCTATCAATCCATGCCTGTTGCCGAGTCAGGTCCCGCTGCTCATCCGGCCTGGACTGGATTGGCGCATCACATGCTATGGACCTTGGAGGATCAGATCTACGAAGCGGCGGTCGTGACGGAGGCCTGGCCAGCCGTCCTCGACCAAGTATCGGCCCTTGTAGGCGCCGAAGGCGCCCTAGTTGCCAACGTCAACGATCCGACGAGTGAATGGATTGGAAGCGAGGGCGTGAAGAGCCTGTTTGAGAGTTTCTTCGAGGGCGGCTGGGCCTACAACAACGCAAAAACTCGGGCGTTGCTCAAGAACACGCACCCCGGCTTCATCAGCGATGCACCTTGGCGAGGAGTGGATGGAGAAACAGGAGGTTGACAGAGAGTTCTTCTGGAAGAACGGCTTTGGCTACACCGCCGGGACCACTGTTCGTACCCCCAGTGGCGATACTATCGCGTTGAAGTACGATCTGCCCCAAGTGATCCGGAACCACTGTAACGTTCTCGCCTGCCGTCGCGAAGCGTAACCGTCC
>DASYHX010000519.1:0-6073 GCA_035998065.1 Pseudorhizobium sp. | reverse complement strand
CCCTCGCCGTTCCGGATGAATCAGACCCTCGTCCTCGTAGAACCGCAACGTACGGGTCGAGACGCCAAACTCCCGCGTCAGCTCGGTGATAGTGTAATACTTGTTCACGGCCATTCCCTGCTCTGGCTGAGCAGAATATTTGACTTTTACGTAACAGTCAATTTTCCGCGCCCGCTACTGCAGCAGCCACAGGGTCGCCAATCCCAAGAACGCGAAAAAGCCAGTGATGTCGGTAATCGCCGTTACGAACACTGCCGACGAGACCGCCGGATCTGCACCGACCTTGTCCAGCAGCAACGGGATCATGATCCCTGCAAGCGCCGCCGCCAGCATGTTGATCAGCATGGCTGTCGCAATGATTCCCCCGATGTTTGGGTCCGCGAACCAGAGGCCGGCGGCGAGCCCGATCAGGAGTCCAAAGATCGCGCCGTTCAAGAGACCGACGCTTGCCTCGCGTCGCACGACCCGCCATGCGTTGTGAATGTCCAGATTGCGCGTCGCAAGCGCGCGTACGGTGACAGTCATCGTCTGCGAGCCGGCATTGCCGCCCATTCCAGCCACGATCGGCATCAACACGGCGAGAGCAACGATCTGCTCGATCGTGGCCTCGAAGAGCGAAATCACTGAGGCGGCAAGGATCGCGGTGAAAAGATTGACGAGAAGCCAAGGCACGCGCGATCGAGAGGTCTCCAAGGCAGTATCGGAGAGTTCTTCGTCACCGACGCCACCGATGCGCATGAAGTCCTCTTCTGCCTCCTCCTGAATGACGTCGACCACGTCATCGATCGTTAGCACGCCGACCAGCCTGCCGTTTTCATCGACGACAGCGGCAGACAGCAAATCGTATTGCTCGAAGATTTGCGCCGCCTCTTCCTGGTCCATTTCGGCCGGAATTGGATAGTTTGTCTCACGCATGATGCTTTCGATCCGCACCTGCCGCTTGGTGCGCAGGATGCGGTCGAGATCGACAATACCGAGCAGCTTGAAGGTCGGATCGATGACGAAGATCTGCGTAAAGCTTTCCGGCAGCTCCTCCTCTTCGCGCATGTAGTCGATCGTCTGGCCGACGGTCCAGAACGGCGGCACGGCAACGAATTCCGTCTGCATGCGACGGCCGGCGGAGCTTTCGGGATAGTCCAATGCCCGGCGCAGGCGCACCCGTTCAGTGAACGGCAACTGCGCCAGGATCTCTTCCCGGTCTTCCTTGTCGAGGTCTTCGAGAATGTAGACGGCGTCGTCGGAATCGAGTTCGCCGATCGCTGCCGCAATCTGCGCGTTCGGCATCTGCTCGACGATCTCGAGACGAATCGCTTCGTCGACTTCGGTCAGCGCCGTCAGGTCGAAATCGTCACCCAGCAACCGCACGAGCGCGAAGCGCTGATCCGGCTGGATTGTCTCGAGAAGGTCGCCGAGTTCCGATTCATGCAGACGCGCCACATGCTGGCGCAGGAAAAGCACGTCGCGGTCGGCGATCGCCGCGCCGACCATCGCCAGGAAGTCGGCCCTCACCGAGCCGTCTTCGGCATAGATGTCGTGGATCGCCTCTTCGTTCCGGATCCGGGCGAGCTCTTGTTCGTCGATGTCGCTCATCTGCCCCCCGCCTGACCCGTGCACGCCATGGAGAATGGCGGCCAGAACCACAATGTCAACAACCGGATAGAAGGTGCGGCGGCCACCGCATGCCATACCTGCTAGACGAAACCACGACGCGGGTCCAGCGCTAGCCGCCATCATGGTTGAGCCTGATCGTGGCAAGAGGTAGTGAGGGCATGACCCCCGTGAGACGAGCTGAAATGGCACGACTGACCATCCTCCGCTATCCCGACCCAAGGCTGTCGCAGGTCTGCCAGCCGGTGCAGGTTTTCGACGCGGCTCTCCGGCAGCTCGCCCATGACCTGCTGGAGACAATGCGGGCAGCGCCGGGTGTCGGCATGACGGCCGCGCACGCCGGGATTCTGCAGCGGCTCTTCGTGCTGGAGCTTTCGCCCGGCAATCCGCTGTTCTACGTGAACCCGGAAATCCTCTCCTTCGGCCCGGAGACCGTGCGCCATCAGGAAGGCAGCGTCTCCATGCCTGGTTATATCGAGGATGTGGAGCGGCGTGCCTCCCTCCGCGTTCGCTTCCAAGACTTCGAAGGCAAGCCGCATGAGGAGGATGCGCAAGGCTTCCATGCCGTGTGCATCCAGCACGAGATTGATCAGTTGGATGGGATCTTCTGGCTGAAGCGCCTGTCGCGGCTGAAGCGCGAGCGCCTGATCCGCAAATGGCAGAAGCACAGCGGTTGATCCTCGCGAACCATTCGCCCTTCCGGACGTTAGAGACAACGAAAAGTCCGAAAGGAGATCCCGATGGCGATCAAGCGCAATGCAAACAACACCACCCGCGAGGAAGACTACCGCGACTACGATACCCGCAACATCGATGACGGCTGGCCCTATGCTGATGCTGCCGGGGGCGCAACGAAGCCGGTAGGCAATGCCGCCTATGGTGATCCCAACGCCAATTTCGACCGCGAGCGCAACCGGGGTTACCACGTCGACGGCGTCGACGAGGAGGGGCTTGAGGAGCGAACCCCGGACAGCGTACTGCCGGCCACAGATGGATTTGAAGAGTCTGATGATGTCGAGGAACGAGTAACCGAGGCTTTGGACAACCTGGGCGACGTCCCGATGGCCAGCATTGATGTTCATGCTGAACGAGGAACGGTGACAATCGAGGGTGTTGTCGACGACAGCGAGACCTCATCCCGCGTCATGCGGACTGCTCAATCCACCAGGGGCGTGCTGCGCGTCGTGAACAACCTTCGGCTCGCCGGTGTCGATACCCATATTCCGCAGGACGATTAAAGCTTGCCCGGGTTGCGCTTCTAGCTCCTGGACAACCTGTCCCCAGCTAGTCAGTGCGTGAGCGTACCCCCCGCGGCCACCACGGCTTGGGGGGTATCGACGTCAAGATGCGCGGCCTCTCCGATATCGACGTCCACGAGCGGCAAGCCGGACGTTTCAACGATGAAGCGGGCGCCGACGTCGCCTTCCAGCTTAAGTGCCTGCGGAAACGTGGATTTTGGCAGGATGACAGGATTCCCCCGCTTGCCGTGATGGCAGGCGCGGACAATAGCATGCCCCTTAGCCTCTTCGAATGCGGCAATTAACTTATCAACGTGCTCCACTTGAACGCCCGGCATGTCTGCCAGCATCACCAGCACGCCATCACAGCTGCTCAGGAGTGGCAGAGACAACGCGCGGACAATGGATGTACTGATACCATCGCGGTAGTTTGGGTTGAACACGAGGCATAGGTCCAACCCCCGAAGCGCGGATTCGACATCGTCTTTTCGATGTCCGGTTACAACAACCACTGGCATACCCTGCGATGCAATCAGCGTCTCGGCGCTTCGCCGCACAAGCGGAACGCCATCGAATTCAGCCAGCAGTTTGTGCTGTCCCCCTTCCCCCATCCGCCGAGCCTGACCTGCCGCAAGCAGAAGCGCCCCCACCTGTACGGGCGTCTTGTCCGGAGCGGCGACAACCTCGCGCGGCTGCGGGCGGCTGGCGATCTCCATCAGCAGTCCTCCTACCCCCATGCCGGTGATGTCATGAGCAGTCGGCATCTCTCCCGCAAGGATGCGGTTCAGCACCCAATCGAAACCATTTTCTTTCGGCGAGCGAGCGCATCCCGGCGCACCGATGACCGGTACCCCTTCAAGGCGTCCCAGAACGAGAAGGTTGCCGGGATCCACCGGCATCCCGACGTGCTCCACGTGACCACCCGCAGCCCGAATGGCTGCAGGGATGACATCCTGCGAATCGGCAACCGCAGAAGCACCAAAGACGACAACCAGATCCGGGCGCTCTTCCACTGCTAGTCCGTTACGCAGCGCCTCGGTAAGCTCCTGCCGGCTATGTGGGACCCGGACCTCCCCCACCACTCGGCTGCCCGAGACATCCAGCCGGCGTTGCAGAAGCTTCCCCGTCCGGTCCATGACGGAGTGCTTCAGCGAGGGGAGTTGCGTCGCAACCAGCAGAACACGGTGAGGCCGGTAGGGCTTGACCTGGAACGGTTCCCGCTCGCTCAGAAGTTCCATGGCATCGTCAACGGCGACCGCCGAAACGGCGAGCGGGATGATCTTTATCGTTGCAACCATGTCGCCGGATTGCACCGAGGCATGATCGGCAAGAGTCGCTATGGTGATTGCGGGATCCAAGCGGTTCAACGCATCAATCAGGCCGCGGTCGACGACGAACAGGCCGTCAGCAGTGGCATGGAGGTTCACCCTGCCCGTGGTCGCATCTGTGCTGCGAATATTGATCGGCGGAACTGCGGTTGCGATCGCCGCGGCGGCCTGATCCTCCAGCAGGTCGTCTTCCGCAGGCCTCACGACTGTCACGACGGCGACACCGTCTGCGGCCAACGCCGCAATATGCCTCTCCGTCAGCACGGTGCCCTTCGCAAGCCGTCCGCCAGAGAAACGCAGACTGTGGACCAGGACGCCTCCGGTTGCTTCATGAACGTCGACCTCGCCAAAAAACATTGTCACGCCGCAGTGACACTGTTGCGCCGGCGGAAAGCCTGCACGATCTGCGCGAGGATAGCCACCGCGATTTCCTGGGGCGTCGCCGCTCCGATGTCGAGGCCGATCGGTGCTGCGATGCGTGCCATCGTTGCCTCGTCCAGACCCTGCCCCGACAGCCGTTCGACGCGTTTTGCGTGTGTCTTGCGGCTGCCGAGCGCCCCCACATAGAAGCAGTTCTTTCGCAGCGCATCCATTAGCGGGAAGTCGTCGATTTTCGGATCGTGCGTGACGGCGACCAGCGCGGTATAGGCATCGAGCGGTCGCCGCCCGAGCACATCCTCCGGCCAATCGGCAACGAGATCCGCATCGGCGAATCGTTCGGGCGTGGCGAAAGCCGTCCGGGGATCGATGATGGTGAGGTCGTAGCCGACCAGTGGCGCCATGCGCGCAAGCGCCTGGCTGATGTGGACTGCGCCAATGACAACAATCCGCGGCGGAGGCAGGTAGACGTTGAGGAAGAGCTGGCGTCCCGCAACATCGACGGCAGCCGCCTTGCCGGAGCGGAAGGCTTCAGCAACGTGGTCACCGAGATTTCCGGCCACCGTCTCCCCTTCCAGGATGACGCGCTCGCCCCCGGCATCAAGATCCGTGACGACGACGGCGGCGTGCCGACCCTTCCGCGCGATGTTCAGAGCGTGCAGCGACGTAAGATCCATCAGCCGAGCCTTTCGAGATAGACGCGGATGGTCCCGCCACAGGAGAGACCAACGCGCCAGGCGGTCTCGTCGGCGACGCCGAATTCCAGCATCTTGGGGTGCCCGGTGGCAATAACGTCCTGTGCCTCGGCAATCACCGTGCCCTCGACGCATCCTCCGGACACCGAACCTTCGAAGTTTCCGTCGTGGTCGATGACGAGATGCGATCCCGCAGCACGCGGCGCAGAGCCCCAGGTCTCGATGACCGTTGCGATCGCGACGGAACGCCCATGGGAGCGCCAGTCTTCCGCGATCAGCAGAGGGTCCAGCGGATCGAGATCGCTCATGCGGCAGAACTCCTTGAAAGAAAGCGGCGAGGATCGCCTTCCAAAGAAGTATGATCGGAAAGCGCCGAAGCAAGGTCCGCCACCGATTGCAGATTATGGACGGAGCGGAGTTCATCGACATGCGGCAGCATGGCTCGCACCCCCCGCGCTCGTGGCTCAAAGCCGTCGAAACGCAGAAGAGGATTGAGCCAGACCAGGCGACGGCACGACCGGTGCAGACGATCCATCTCCTTTTCCAGTTCTTCCACCCCTTCCCGCTCCAGACCGTCAGTGATCAGCAGGACGATCGCGCCTTGTCCAAGCACGCGCCGCCCCCAGAGGCGGTTGAAGTCCGCCAGCGCGGCACCGATTCGCGTGCCGCCCGACCAATCGGCGACCGCGTCGGAACAGGCAGCGATCGCATCGTCTGGATCGCGTCGCCGCATCTGCCGCGTCACGTTGGTCAGCCGTGTCCCGAACAGGAACGTCTGCACCCGCGTTCGTTTCTCGGTCAGCGCATGGAGGAAGTGAAGGAAGAC
>DASYHX010000511.1:0-2591 GCA_035998065.1 Pseudorhizobium sp. | reverse complement strand
GCTTCCAGCACCGCCATCTGCATACCGAAGCAGATACCGAAATAGGGAACCTTCCTCTCTCGGGCAAAGCGCGCAGCGTTGATTTTTCCCTGCGCCCCGCGTTCACCGAAACCGCCGGGGACGAGAATGCCATGCACCTTTTCCAGATAAGGCGCCGGATCTTCCTTTTCGAAGATCTCGGATTCGATCCACTCCAGCCTCACCTTCACATGGTTGGCGATGCCGCCATGGTGCAGCGCCTCGATCAGTGACTTGTAGGCGTCTTTAAGACCGGTGTACTTGCCCACGATGGCTATCGTGATCTCACCCTCGGGCGTGTGGATGCGATCACACACCTCTTCCCACGCCTGCAGTCGCGGCTTCGGCGCAGGTTCGATGCCGAACGCTGCCAACACCTCGGAATCCAGCCCCTCCTTGTGATAGGCCATCGGCACATCGTAGATGTTCGCGACATCAAGCGCCTGGATGACGGCGGAAGGCCGTACGTTGCAAAATAGCGAGAGCTTGCGCCGTTCCGCCTCAGGGATCTCGCGGTCGGCTCGAACGAGAAGAATATCGGGTGCGATGCCGAGCGCCTGCAACTCCTTGACCGAATGCTGCGTCGGCTTGGTTTTCAGTTCTCCCGCCGCCGGAATATAGGGCATCAGCGTCAGGTGAAGGTAGACGGCGGAACCCCGCGGCAATTCGTTGCCGAGCTGCCGGATGGCTTCGACAAAGGGCATCGCCTCGATGTCGCCGACGGTGCCGCCGATCTCGCAAATGACGAAGTCATAGTCGTCATTGCCCTCAACCACGAAGTCCTTGATCTCGTTGGTGACGTGCGGGATGACCTGGACGGTGGCGCCGAGATAGTCGCCGCGGCGTTCCTTGTCGATGATGTTCTTGTAGATGCGACCGGTAGTGATGTTATCGGTCTTGGTGGCCGAACGCCCGGTAAAACGCTCGTAGTGGCCAAGGTCGAGGTCGGTTTCCGCGCCGTCGTCGGTGACGAAGACCTCGCCGTGCTGCGTCGGGCTCATGGTGCCCGGATCGACGTTGAGGTAAGGGTCGAGCTTGCGAAGGCGAACCCGATAGCCACGGGCCTGCAACAACGCTCCGAGTGCAGCGGCCGCTATTCCTTTTCCGAGCGAAGAAACCACGCCGCCTGTGATGAATACATATCGCGCCATGGGATTCACCGAATACCTTTTCGTAATCGATTCCGCCAGTCCAAAATCTTCACTGGGTGAAGCTGTCCACGGGAATCCGAACAAAAGAAAACCGGCAGGCTTTTGGCCTGCCGGAGGATGTAACGTGGACCAGCGTTATTGACCGGTCGGCACGCCTGTAGGAGCGGCGGGCGCAGCAGGAGCCGGTGCGTCCTGAGCGGGAGCCGAGGCTCCGTTCTGTGTTGCGGGTGCTTCGCCACCTGTCGGCACGCCGTCATTGGAGGGAGCGGGAGCCGGCGCCTCCGTCCCAGTTGGACCCAATGCGTCGAGGATGCCATTCCCGCTGCCTTGCGTGGCCGGAATGCGATCCAAGATATCCGTCGGCTGCGATTCGTAACGCGCCAAGATGCCGAGTGTCATGGAGGTGACAAAGAAAAGCGTTGCAAGGATGGCCGTGGTGCGAGTCAAAGCATTGGCCGCGCCGCGTGCTGACATGAAGCCGGAGCCTCCGCCGACGCCCAATCCACCGCCTTCGGAGCGCTGGATCAGAACGACGCCCACCAGGGCGAGCACGATCATGAGGTGAATGACGATCAGAACGGTTTGCATGGCAAATTCCCTGCCCTGGCGAAGGGGCAATAACGGTAAGGTTGGCGGCTCTTTACATGAGGCAGAGGCGCATTCCAAGCCCCGGGTGCCGGTTTACGCCATCAGTTCACGATAGACTTCGTAGATGGCAAGGAAATCGTCGGCTTTCAAGCTGGCTCCGCCAATCAAGGCGCCGTCGACATTCTCCACGGCCATCAGGTCGCGCGCATTCGACGGTTTGACCGAGCCGCCGTAGAGAATGCGCATTGCTTCTCCTTCGGAGCCGAACCGGTTCGCGAGCTCTCGGCGCATGAAGGCGTGCGCTTCGGCGACATCGGCAACGCTGGGTGTCAGGCCCGTACCGATAGCCCAGACCGGCTCATATGCCACGACCGTGCGCTCCGCCCGTGCACCGTCAGGTATTGAAGCCTCGAGCTGCCGTTTCAGGACGTGAAGCGTGTCGCCCCGCCGGCGCTCTTCCTCTGTCTCCCCGATGCAGACGATGGCGGTCAGGTCTGCCGCGTGGGCCGCCTCCGCCTTTGCGCGGACAAGCGCATCGCTTTCGCCATGATCAGCCCGTCGCTCGGAATGGCCGACGATGACATGGGTGCCGAAGCAGTCGGCGATCATCTCCGCAGAGATGTCGCCGGTGTGAGCCCCACTCGCGCTTTGGTGGCAGTCCTGGGCACCGATGGCGAGCGGACTGTCGGTGCAAAGCGCAGTGGCAACGTAAAGGAGGGTCGCAGGCGGGCAGAGCAAGGCATCCACCTTCTCCGCCAGTTCGCCCCTCACCCCTTCGCTGATCGCCTTGATCTGGTCAAGGGATGAACGGGTGCCGTTCATCTTCCAGTTGCC
>DASYHX010000277.1:0-3326 GCA_035998065.1 Pseudorhizobium sp. | reverse complement strand
TACCCTGCCGATGTTCGTACTCTTCGGAATTGCTCTGCCCCTCGAACAATGGGGCCAGATGGGGTGGCCTCTTCTGGCCGCCGTGGTGGCCGTACTTATTTTTCGCCGGCCACCCATCATCTTCATGTTGCTTCCTACCCTGCGCGGGCCGCTCAGATTCCACGATGTGACGTATCTGTCATGGTTCGGCCCCATAGGCATTGCGGCTGTCTACTACGCCGCTGTCGCCCGTGCGCATACCAGCGACCCGGCAATCTGGTATATCGCTAGCGCCGTTGTTTGCGCCTCTATCGTCGGCCACGGGATCACTGCCGCCCCACTAAGCCGGCTCTATGCGAGGCACTCCGATCAAGATTGATCTGACGGTACCGATGGCTGTTGGACTGAACGCAAAGAACCAGTGCAAGAGTTCCAGCACCAGCTTTCGAGTGGCATCAGCTTGAACGAGCCAAATCGCGCCCGCTTTGTCGGGCAGCATCAGGTCACTGGCATCTCAGGCGACTAAAGCTGCTCGTGTGCCCAGCAACAAGACCTCAGGAGCCAACGTCGCGCTTCCACCACTATGCCGCGTCCTTTCTCTTCTTTGTGATTGGGGAGCGAGCCTGTGTCGGAGTGAACCGTCACGCCCATTCTCCCTCCACTTGGGGAACGTCTGCTTCTCATTCGGTCCAGCCGGGAAGCGGACGGTCGGCTACCCTGAAGAGTTTCGGCTGCCGACAGACGCCCGAAAGTCTGGGAAGACCGAACGCGCGAGCCACGGTCTGGACCAGTATACGGGGATGCCAGAGCGGCGCGCACGGAGTAAGCGGCGGGCGGTCTCCGCCTTTGGGTTGGCTCCGGGATAGCAGAGCCCGACGGGCAAGATGGCGACAAGGTCGGGATTGCAGAAATCTCGGTCGCTCAGTCCCATCCACTCACGCGGCCGCTTGTCACTCGGTCGTCCCAGGGAATGCCGCTATTGTGCGCCTTGGATCCAGGAGCCTGTCCGATGATGAGCAGTCGTGCCGTGGGGCTGACCTGAAAAACAGGCGTCGGACCCAGCGGCAGCTGTGCCGAGCACCTATCGCACGCGCCCGCTTCGGCGAGCACGACGTTCAACGTGGTATCCAGCGTCTCCCATCGCATTTCACAACTTTAGTACCGAGAAAGTCGGCCATTCTGTGACCCTCCCGGCCCGTGGCAGGTGCCTCGAAGCGCAACAGCTAACTTTAGCTGATGAACTACCGCCCTCGCTTTCAGTCACACCGAAACCAACCCTGGCGACAGTGGCGTTGAGTGCCTGCGCAGCATCGGCTAGGGCTGGGAAGCCTCCCGCGAACCACCTGGGATGCTGGGGATCAAGATCATGCTATCGTGACTGGGGATCTCCGGCAGACCGATGGCACCAGAGGAATCGCCAAGTCATGATCTGGAGCATCTACACCGCTGTCGAATAGCGAGTGGTGCTTGCCTTCAGGTAGACATCGAACTGTGCAGCAACGGATCGCACGAACGGGCGACCCGCAGGAGTTACCTGCAGTCGACCGGGCAGCAGCTCGACAACGCCATCGACATCCTTCATTGCCACTTCGACTGCCTCCGCCAATACGGGCTCTGCATGGGGCCCGAACCTGTGACGTATCTCCGAGAAGTCGAGGGCGAAATCGCACATGAGCCGCTCGATGGCGAATCCACGCGCGCCATCGGCATCAGTGATGGAGACGCCGCGGTCTACAATGCCGTCACCGGCAAGGCCGCGCCTCTGGTACTCGTGGGTCGCGACCACGTTCTGCACATAGCCCTGCGGCAGCTTGCCGATGGCAGACGCGCCCAAGCCGATCAACGCGTCATGCGCATCGGCCGTATAGCCTTGAAAGTTCCGGTGTAACCGCCCTGCACTTGCTGCCACCGCCATAGCGTCATGCGGTAGTGCAAAGTGATCCATGCCAATGGCCACATAGCCACCGCGCACCAGTTCTTCGGCTGCGGCGACGGATTGATCATAACGCGCCAAGGAGTCGGGCAGCGCCGCCTCGTCGATCATGTTCTGGTGCTTTTTGACCCACGGCACGTGGGCATAACCAAACAGCGCAATGCGATCAGGACGCATAGACATCACTGCCCGCGCCGTTGCTAACGCGCCATCCAGCGTCTGGTGCGGCAGACCATACAGCATGTCGATGTTGACCGACCGCACGCCCCGGGCGCGGACCGCCTCCACCACATGCTGGGTTTGCTCAAAGGTTTGGATGCGGTTAATGGCCAACTGCACCTGTGGATTGAAGTCTTGCACGCCGATGCTCGCGCGCGTGAGGCCCGCCTCGGCCCAGGCGTCAAATCGCGCTTCATCCATATCGTTGGGATCGAGTTCGACACTGAACTCCGCGTCCTCTGTCACGAGGAAGGCGTTCCGGACCCGCTTGGCCATGCCAACGATATCTTGGGGCGTCATCAGCGATGGCGAGCCACCACCCCAATGCACCGCCGTCACGTCGCGCTCACCAAGCAGCCCACCGATGCGCGCCACTTCAGCAGAGAGCGCCTCAAGATAGGTGGCGACGGGCGTGTAGCGGTTGACCTGCTTGGTGTGGCAGCCACAGAACCAGCACAGCCGATCACAGAACGGTAGATGCAGGTAGAGAGATGCGCTCGCGTCGGGCGGTAAGTCGTTCAACCAGCCCTCATACACTGTCTGGTCGATGCCCTTATGGAAGTGCGGTGCCGTGGGATAGCTGGTGTAGCGCGGTACCGGCTTGCTGTACTTTAGAACGAGGGATCTGGACATGCGCTACTCCTGAGTTGAGCGCACCTCTAGAGGCACCATCGAAAATGTCTTTGACGGTCGTCAAACACACTCCTCTTTCGGGTCACGACGATACCACAACACACGGGCTGGCTGCGCTCCAGTTAGCGTGTATCGGTCCCGCATCCACATCTTGATCTGAACAGGGCAGATGAAGATCAAGTGCACGGCGAGCCGTTAACCAGCTAGCTAGTTGACGCCAATCTATCAGGAGCAATCCTTCACTCTGTGGTGCCTGATGATTGCAAAAGTCAAAACGAGTAGAACCCCAATACCCCGGGGCCTCCGCCACACAGGTCCGGTGATCCTAGCCTACGGGTTCCGCCCCTTCTTCCTCGCAGCGGGAATTTGGGGAGTGTTGGCAATGGCGCTCTGGATTATTGCGCTGACGATCGGGGTCCCTATCGGGGGAGATTATGGTGGGGCCGCGTGGCATGCCCATGAGATGCTCTTTGGGTATAGCTCCGCGGCGCTTGCCGGTTTCTTGCTGACCGCCATCCCGAACTGGACAGGCCGCCTGCCGGTGTCAGGCACGCCGCTTGCG
>DASYHX010000271.1:0-1711 GCA_035998065.1 Pseudorhizobium sp. | reverse complement strand
CTCGGAGCACCAGGAAGCCCGCTTCGCCCTTGAGCGGCTGATCGAAGGGACGAATGACCTTGTCGTCCTGAATGGGGGTGCTGCGGCAATTCTCACCAATGGACTTGCCGTTGACTGTGGGCGCGCCCTCGCGGATCAGTCCCTGCTTCATCAGCTCGTTCACGACGGCCGGTACGCCGCCGGCGTGATAGTAGTCCTCGCCTAGATACTCACCAGCGGGCTGCAGGTTGACCAGTAGCGGCACCTTGTGGCCGTGCTCCTGCCAGTCATCGATGTTGAGCTCGACGCCGATGTGCTTGGCAATCGCGTTGATGTGGATGGGCGCGTTGGTCGAGCCGCCAATAGCGGAGTTCACGACGATGGCGTTGACGAAATTGTCCTTGGTCAGAATGTCGGAGGGCTTGAGGTCTTCATGCACCATGTCGACAATGCGCTTGCCGGTGCGGTACGCCATTTCCTGGCGATCGCGGTAGGGCGCAGGAATCGCCGCCGAGCCCGGAAGCTGCATGCCGAGCGCCTCGGCCAGCGAGTTCATCGTGGTCGCCGTCCCCATGGTGTTGCAGTAGCCGGTCGAAGGTGCCGAAGACGCCACAAGTTCGATGAACTGCGGGTAGTCGATTTCGCCAGCGGCCATCATCTGGCGAGCTTTCCACACGATGGTGCCCGAACCGGTGCGTTCGCCCTTGTGCCAGCCATTGAGCATGGGCCCAACAGACAGGGCAATGGCCGGGATGTTGACCGTCGCCGCACCCATCAGCATTGCCGGCGTGGTCTTGTCGCAGCCAATGGTGAGCACGACACCATCCAGCGGATAGCCGTAAAGCACTTCGACGAGGCCAAGATAGGCGAGATTGCGGTCGAGCCCGGCAGTTGGCCGCTTGCCAGTTTCCTGGATCGGATGAACCGGAAACTCGATGGCAATGCCGCCGGCCTCGCGAATGCCTTCGCGAACACGCTCGGCGAGGACCATGTGGTGCCGGTTACAGGGGCTGAGATCCGAGCCTGTCTGAGCGATGCCGATGATCGGCTTGCCGGACTGCAATTCCTCGCGAGAGACACCGAAATTCATGTAGCGCTCGAGATAGAGCGCGGTCATGTCGGGATTGTCTGGATTGTCGAACCAGGCTCGCGAGCGCAGCTGCTTGGGCGCGCCGTTGCCATTACCTGCCGTCATCTGTCGTATCTTTCCTTGAGTGGCCGTCGGCGCAAGCGCCTAACGTTGGAACAGTTCTAACACGGCTGCACCGAGATTAAATGCCTTGGCACCGAAAAAATCATACTAATGATCGGAAGTGGAGAACCCGTCGCGACCTGCCGCAACGCGCGTCGGGCCTTACTCAAGGAGGAGACAGGTCGAACCGGCCGTCCTTTGCTGTCGCGACGCAGGCGGAGAATGGGACTGGCTCGAATGAGATTTGGTCACTAGTGTCGCCCGCCGAGGCGGACGGGGAGAATAGATTGAGTGCCAAGATGGATTGGGTGGCGGTGGACTGGGGTACGTCCAACCTCAGGGCCTGGGGCATTGCTGCCGATGGCTCGGTGGTTTTTGAGCGCCGCTCCGACAAAGGCATGGGCAAGCTCCAGCGCGACCAATTCGCTGGTGTTCTGATGGAGCTTCTCGCCGGCACTGGGCAAGAGGGTCAGCCCACTGAAGTCTTGGTTTGCGGCATGGCGGGCGCCCGGCAGGGTTGGATGGAGGCGCCATACTTGG
>DASYHX010000268.1:0-7376 GCA_035998065.1 Pseudorhizobium sp. | reverse complement strand
CTGCAGACAGACCACGTCCGGCCGCATCTCGTTCAGCCAGCGCAGGAGGACCTCAAGGCGCCCATTGATCCCATTGACGTTGAAGGTGGCAATCTTCATGCCTCTCCGCCTCCCGAAACTTGTCCTGACACCACCGACTGTAGCTATCGATCACCCTTGGTCGTTTGCGCCATAACGCCGGCAGCTCAGGATCGATGCAGTTTGCAAAGTCTTTACGATGACGTTTAGCAAAAGATTCAGTCAGGCATGACAGGGTGTCAGTTATCAAGGATGTCGCAACCCAGTTGGATGGGGCGTCAAGAACAGTTCAAGTGGAGCGGTTGTTATGGCCCAAAGATTTCATTCTGCGGTGCGTGAATTCATTTCCGAGAATTTTCTGTTTCGAGCGGATGCTGATATCGCTGACAGCCAATCGCTCCTTGAGGGCGGTATTATTGACTCAACTGGCGTCCTGGAACTGATCGCATTCCTTGAAGCCACCTATGGTATCACGATCGCCGACGAGGAGATCATCCCGGAAAACCTCGACAGCATCGAAAATATGATCTCCTATCTGGCACGTAAACTGCCAGTGGCTGCGTAGACGGCAAGCCATGCGCATCGAGGCAAGGCTTGGCAACAGCGTGGAACGGTTTGCAGAGAAAACTGCTGTCGTCGCTGGCGAGAGCCGCCTCAGCTATGCCGACATTGATGATCGTTCCGGCAGTCTCGCCGCTGCACTCGCGACAATGGGTGTGAGACCAAACGACCGGATTGCCTTCCTCCTCGACAACGACGGTGAAGCACCAGTCAGCTTCTTCGGGACCTGGAAGGCGGGCGCCATCGCCTGCCCACTCCACCCATCGATGAAGGCACAAAAGCTTGCCGCCATCTTCTCCAGCATTGAACCTGCGGCGGTCATCACGCACGTGCGGTATCTTCCGAACGTGCGCGCGGCGATCGCCTTGGCGGGCAGGAAGATGGTCGTCATCGCCACACAAGCACCTTCGGATTTCGGTGGAGATCATCTGCGGTTTGAGGAGCTTTTGCGCAGGACGCCAACAGTATCGCTCCCGCAATCTCTCGACGATGCCGATCTTGCCCTCCTGATCCACACCTCCGGATCCACTGGGGATCCCAAGGGGGTGATGCTGACCCATGCGAATGTGGATGCCGCCTGCCAGTCGATCATCAGCTACCTGGAAAACACGGCCGACGAGATTGTGTTGAGCGTGCTTCCGCTTTCCTTCGGCTACGGCATTACGCAGTTGGTGACGATGGTCTGCGTTGGCGGAACGCTTGTGCTTGAGAAAAGCTTCGCTTTCCCGCGAAAGATCATGGACCGGTTGGCTGAAGAGAAGGCGACCGGTTTTCCGCTGGTCCCTGCGATGGGCGCCTTGATCGCGGGGACGAAGGACCTTCCGGAGGGCTTTCTTCCGCATCTGCGATACGTGACCAGCGCCGCAGCTGCCCTGCCGCCTGTGCTGAGTTCGCGCCTCCAAGAGATCCTGCCGCAGACGAAGGTCTTTGTCATGTATGGCCAGACGGAATGTCTGCGGGTGAGCTATCTGTCACCAGAAGAGCTCGCCAAGCGTCCCACGTCTGTCGGCAAGGCAATCCCGGGCACGCGCGCTTTCGTCGTCGACGAGAAAGGCCTGCCTGTGACCCCGGGCACCATAGGGGAACTCGTGGTGGAGGGGCCGCATGTGATGGCCGGCTATTGGTGTGACGCGGCAACAGTGTTGCAGGAGCTCAGGACTGCGGACAGGGAAAGACGTCTATTAACGGGTGACCTTTTCCGGACGGACGAAGAGGATTTTCTGTATTTCGTCAGCCGCAAGGACGACATCATCAAGACACGCGGCGAGAAGGTCAGCCCTCAAGAAGTTGAGAGGGTGCTTTACGCGCTTCACGGCGTTCGCGAGGCTGCCGTGACCGGTGTCGAGGATCCGGTTTTCGGCCAGGTCGTGCGTGCCCATGTGGCGCTGGAAGAGGGGCGCCAGCTTTCCGAGAGGGATGTCATCCGTCACTGCGCCCAATACCTTGAAGACTATATGGTGCCGAAAAGCGTCGAGTTCCGGGAAGCCTTGCCCCGCACGACGACCGGCAAGATCAGAATGAGCGCCGGCGTCGAGGCCGAACCACAACTGGAGAATGCCGTATGACTCAGAGCATGAAGCGCTTCGCGCATGAGATGTCCTTCTCTCCTGAAAGCCTCCGGCTCGACGCCGAAATGGAGATCGAGCGCATCTGCGCCTGGATCCGCACGGCGGTGCTGAAGGACCTGCGCAAGCGAGGTGTCGTTCTAGGGCTATCGGGAGGCATAGATTCCAGCGTGACGGCGGCCTTGTGCGCTCGTGCCCTGGGACCGAGAAAGGTCACGGGCATCTTCATGCCCGAGCATGATTCCGATCCCGAGAGCCTGCGTCTGGGACAGTCGCTCGCAACTGCCACGGGGGTGGAGACGGTGTTGGAAGACATCGGTCCGGCCCTTGCCGCCTCGGGCTGCTATGCAAGACGCGACGGGTTCATTCGGCAGATCGTTCCTGACTTCGGTGAAGGCTGGGGGTGCAAGGTTGTTCTCGAGAATGCCCTTTCCAGCCGCGGTTACAATATTTCCTGGCTTGTCGTTGCCCCGCCGTCCGGAGAGCAGAGCCGGCATCGCATGCCACTCGACGTTTACCTCGGAATGATCGCCGCCGCGAACATGAAGCAGCGGACACGCAAGCAGATCGAATACTACCATGCGGACCGGTTGAACTATGCAGTTGCCGGCACCCCCAACCGGCTGGAATACGATCAGGGCTTCTTCGTGAAGAACGGTGACGGCGCGGCGGACTTCAAGCCGATCGCCCATCTCTACAAGACGCAGGTCTACCAGCTTGCTGAAGCGCTCGGCGTGCCGGAGGAGATTCGGCGGCGACCACCTACGACAGACACCTGGTCCCTGCCGCAGGGGCAGGATGAATATTACTTCTCGCTCCCGTACGACCGGATGGACCTGTGCCTCTATGGCCTCAACAACGGCATTCCGCGCGAAGCCGTCGGCGAGGCCACTGGCCTCCTCCCTGATCAGGTCGATGCTGTCTGGCGCAACATCGGCTCGAAGCGGAAAGTGGCGGAGTATCTTCATGCGATGCCGGCAACGATGCTCGACTGAAGGCGACGGCGTCAGTCGAAGCTGTCGCCGATCAGTCGCATCCAACTCTCGCCCGCCAGCCCACTGATCAAGGCGCGGCCTGAACGGATCGGCTCCAGTAGAGCCTGGTCACGGGCATGAGCAAGATAGAAGGCACGACCGTGAAAACTCGTCTTTCGGGTGATGAGCTCCGGCGTCAGCCAGGGATGACCGGCACCGCGAAGACCCGCGCATCCTGCAGCATCGGCATGGGCAAAAAGGTCCTCGACGAGATCCCCGGCCGCGTCGGGGCTACAAAGCGCCTGCAGCAGCCAACCAAGGCTCCCAGCGCGGCCGAAATAGGCATAGGCCCCTGCGAGGCCTCCCGTTCGGGTCTCCCCCACGCGCCAGAAGGGCGTCCCCAATTGCCTCTTCTGACTGGCCTGATCGATCAGCCAATCGAGCGAGGGAATGTCCCACTGCGGCCGCAGCGGAAACTGGTCCTTGAGGATCAGGGCCGCATCGCGAAACTCTGCGCGCGTAGCCTCCCGGAACCGGATGCGCGGAGTCCGTGACTGAGGCTGGAAACGAAGAGCTGAGAGCCTTGTGTTCGCTGCGATCATGTCGGCCACGGATGCCATCGGTCTGAATACGCGTGCTGCACTCACGTTCTTTTCCATCAAGCGCACCGCGGTCGTGGCTGGTCGGAAGACGCGCAGCCAGTTCAGGCTGTAGCCGACGTCGAAGGGCAAGGAGAGCTTCTGCCACATGCCGAGCGCCGTCGCATTGGCTGTCTCGGTCAGAGATAGGTGCTGCGGTCCGGCCAGAAAGGCGCGGATCAGGCGAGCGCCCGCAAGCGGGTTCGCCTCGGGGTTTTCTACCATCAGCGAGCCAGCGAAGGCGGCTCGTAGCGATTGACCGCCAAGTTCCAGACGGCCAGGAAAGACGCCGATGAACCCTTGTAATTTGCCGCTCTCCGACACCAGGATCTTTGAAGGAAGATCGCTGTCCTGCCACGGGTGCGCGAAGAGTATTTCGTGGAGATGAGCCACCAGAGATGGCGGCGTGTGCTCCGATTTCCGAAACGTCTTCTGGAAAAGTTGAGCAACAGCAGGCAGGTCCTCGCGCTCCAGATCGCGCACTGATGCCTTCTCGGACCTCTGCAGCATGATGTTCCCTCGCCAGCCTTTTTCTAGGCGACGGGGGATGATTGCCACGAAGGCCTTAAACAAATGGAAAGAGGCCCCATCGGGCCTCTTCAAGTATCTCTGCCGAACGTTCTACATCCAGTACGGCGGAACGCCGTAGTAGTCATAGATGGTGCGGCCCTTGTCCTGATACCAGCTGTCATCCTCGAGATCCTGATAACGCGGCGCTCCAGTGATCTGGTTCTTTGTCAGGTCGATGCGATAGCCGTCAAGTTCCTCGTCATATGTCAGCTTTTCCCATGGCAACGGATAGTAGTCATCGCCGATGCCAAGGAAACCACCAAAGCTCAAGACAACATAGGCAACGCGGCCGCCGCGCTTCTCTAGAAGCATGCGCTGAACCGAGCCAATGTGCTGACCATCGGCCCCATACACGCGGGTGCCTTCCACCTTGTCGCTTGCGATCAGCGAAGGGGTTTCTTTCGTGTAGGGATCCTGTCCTACACGCGGTTCATGATGGACCATCACGTACCTCCTCATGGTTGGTTGAGGTTCCACGGAAAGGAACTCGTGCGCCGGCGCTTCGTTCCCATTGACGCTTACGTCAAGGTTATATACCAAAATGTGAGAAGATGGCCTGGGGATGAGGACCGTGGCATAGTGAGACTCTGCAAGCAGAGCACTCTGCGCCCGGGAAGCAGGACAAGAACAAAAGGGAAGAGGAGGCCCCAATGAGCGACGTTTCAGTGAGAACAGGCGATCTATCAGAGAAGCTTTGGCTCGCTTCATATCCACCTTCCGTCCCTGCGGAGATGCCTGCGCTATCCTACAAGTCTCTGGCGGAACTTTTCGAAAGCTGCTGCTACGCATATCTTCCGCGCGTCGCCTTTTCCAGCATGGGCCGGGAGATGACCTACCGCGAGCTTGAAGCGGAGACGCGCAAGATTGGCGCCTGGCTGCAAGCGCAAGGTCTTGCGAAGGGCGACCGCGTCGCGGTGATGATGCCGAACGTTCTGCAAAACCCGGTGGCCACCTACGGCATTCTGCGCGCCGGCTTCGTCGTCGTGAACGTCAACCCTCTCTACACGCCGCGCGAACTCGAGCATCAGTTGAGGGACTCGGGCGCGAAAGCGATCTTCGTTCTGGAGAATTTTGCCCATACGGTGCAGCAGGTCGCGAGCAATCTCGGTCTTCGGCACATTGTTGTCACCTCAATGGGCGACATGCTCGGCCTCAAGGGTCACGTCGTGAACCTCGTGGTGCGCAAGGTGAAGAAGCTGGTACCGACATGGTCCATTCCATCGGCCATCTCCTTCAAGAAGGTCTTGGCAGAGGGCGCGCATCATCCCCTGAGGCCCGTCGACATCGACAGCAGTGATGTCGCCTTTCTGCAATACACGGGAGGGACCACGGGCATCTCGAAGGGGGCGACGCTGACGCATGCCAATCTGATCGCCAACAAGATGCAGATCTCGATGTGGCTCGACGCCGCCTTCCAGAACCGCCAGCGGCCGGAGGTGCTGAACTTTGTCTGTGCGCTGCCGCTCTATCACATCTTCGCGCTGACGGTGAATTCGCTGATGGGGATCGCCATGGGCGGCCACAACATCCTGATCGCCAACCCGCGCGACATTCCCGCCTTCGTGAAAGAATTGCAGAAGCACAAGGTGCATGTCTTCCCGGGGCTCAACACGTTGTTCAACGCGCTGATGAACAACGCGGATTTTGCTAAGGTAGACTTCTCCTCCCTGATCCTGGCCCTTGGCGGAGGCATGGCGGTACAGCGGCCGGTCGCGGAGCGCTGGCAGGCAATGACGGGAACCGCGATCACCGAAGGCTATGGACTGTCGGAGACCTCACCGGTCGCAACAGCGAACCGCTTCGACAGCCAGGAATTTACCGGCATGATAGGCCTGCCACTACCATCCACCGACATTTCCATTCGGGATGAGGAGGGCAACTCTCTACCAGTCGGCGAAGTCGGCGAGATCTGCATCCGCGGCCCGCAGGTCATGGCTGGTTACTGGCAGCGGCCGGACGAAACGGCCAAGGTGATGACTGACGATGGTTTCTTCCGCTCCGGTGACATGGGCTATATGGACGAACGCGGTTACACGAAAATCGTCGACCGCAAGAAGGACATGATCCTTGTTTCCGGCTTCAACGTCTATCCGAACGAGGTGGAGGAGGTCGCGGCCATGCACCCGGGCGTGCTGGAGTGCGCGGCGGTCGGAGTCCCCGATCCGCATTCCGGCGAGGTCGTGAAACTGTTCGTCGTCAAGAAGGATCCGGAGCTGACGGAAGAGGCGCTGAGGGAGCATTGTGCGGCCAACCTGACCGGCTACAAGCGGCCCCGGCTGATAGAATTCCGCAACGAGCTGCCTAAGTCGAACGTCGGCAAGATCCTGCGGCGGGAGCTGCGCGGCTGAACGCGCGACGCGGCTTGATTTGGAGGTGAAAGCTTATAGGTTCCCGTGCATCTCCTGGATCACGAGGACCTTCCATGCAGGCCATCATCAAAGACCTGAAGAACACAGTCGCCGCAACGAACGCGACCGATCTTCGGGCGGCATTCGCCGCCGATCCGCGCCGGTTCGAGCGATACAGCGCGTCGCTCGAAGACCTGCTGATGGATTTCTCGAAGATCGCCATCAATGAGGACATCCTGGGCCTGCTGGAACGTCTGGCTGACGAGGCGGGCGTCGCGGCGAAGCGAGAGGCGATGTTTTCCGGCGAGGCGATCAATTTCACCGAAGAGCGAGCTGTACTGCATACGGCGCTTCGAAATCGCACCGGCACCCCGGTCATGGTCGACGGTGCGGACGTCATGGCGGACGTCGAGGCGGTGCTTCACGCCATGGCTCGCTTTTCCGACGGCATTCGCTCCGGTGCGCTGAAGGGCGCGACAGGCAAGGCCATCACCGACATCGTGAATATCGGCATCGGCGGCTCTGACCTTGGCCCTGTGATGGCGACACTCGCGCTGTCACCTTTTCATGACGGCCCCCGCGCGCATTTCGTTTCTAATGTCGACGGCGCCCACATCGCCGACACCCTGAAGCAGCTCGATGCGGAAACGACGCTGTTCATCATCGCCTCCAAGACCTTCACGACAATCGAGACGATGACGA
>DASYHX010000375.1:0-9125 GCA_035998065.1 Pseudorhizobium sp. | reverse complement strand
CGCCCTTCATCCCCCGCCCGTCCGTCTTCCAGAGGAAAACGCGGACTGTTCAGATGCTTTGGATGGGGGTCAATTTTGGACGCCGATAACCCCGCCTAGGGGGTCAAAATTGCACGCCGAATGACAGTTCACGCCCTGGATGGGGACTCCATTCCGCAGGCCAGCTTCTGTTTCGCATGAGATTTCGGAGGCGGTGTATTTGGCATAGGACTCCACGCCATACGCCAAGCGGCCATCGCACCATTCCGCATGATCGTGCCACCGCCGAAGGAGGTCAGAGTCTCGCGAGCGGATGAAATCGATTGTGCTGCCGTTCAGGAAGCAGTCGGGAATAGTGTCGAACATCAGCGGCGCCTCTCGTGGGTACGATCAATCAACGGTTGCCCACAGGCGGCGGAGGCGCATACCCAGAACCGGGTAGGAGGATGAAAACAATCCTGATCTTGCCGTGCGAGCACTATCCACTGAAGAGTCGTGCCAAGAGCGCGACCACCTCGACCTGACGGGATACTCCGAGCTTCTCGTGGATGTGCTTGATGTGCGTCCGCACCGTGTGCTCGGAAAGGTCGTGGCGCCTGGCGTATGATACGACTGTCTCGCCTTTCAGAAGCGCAAGAGCCAGACGCGCTTCCGCAGGGGTGAGCCCTGTCGCGGTGCGGATGGTCTCCACTTCGGGCCGACTCCATGCAGTCCGCTCCTGGAGCTTGAGGACACCGATCCTTCTGGCCGAGTTGCAGCTCGGGGCGACATAGGAGCGGACGATCAGCGGATGCGGGGTCGTCTGCCGGCGGATGCCGACGGGCTTCGGCAGTTCATGCGCTTCTCCCGCGGCAACACGGATCGTCGCGGCCATCATGCGCAGGAGCGCGTCAGCGGAAGCCGCGTCGGTCGCCTTCAGCGTTCCTCGCTGAAGCTCGATCCCGTCCCGGACAGCGGCCAGGCGGCGCGCTAAGGCGTTCATGTGCAGGACAACGCCCGCCTGATCGAAGATAACGATCCCGTCGTCCAGCGCGTCGTAGGCGGCAACGATCCCATCATTGGACAAGGTGGGGCCCGGCAGCATCTCCCTGATCTCCACTACCCTGGCCAAGTGGCGGGACAGGAGCTGCAGCTTCCGACCCTCCTCAGGACTGAACTCCCCCCTGATCGCGCCCCTATGGATGATCGGCGTCACGAGCGCCTTCTCGCCATCGACCGTCGCCATCATCGTGTGCCAGCACTCGGGGTAGACCCGGTAGTACTCGTTGTGGATCGGACATCGGGCGATCTCTTCGGCCGACATAAGGTGACGTGTCGTCATCACGCCGCGGCGACCCTGCAGCACCCGGGCGATGCGGAGATCCTTGTCGGCATAATCGCGCTGGAACCAGACGACGCCGTCGGGATCGAAGGGCTCGGACTCCTGCCGGAACGCGCCGTCCCTCCCGACATAGGCGAGCGTCAGGCGCTCCGCCTTTGTCTCCCGCATCACGGCCTCGAGCGCGACCCGCCATTCAACAGAGCCGTCGATGGAGCCATACAGCTGATTGAGCACCTCATCGACCACGTGCAACGCCTCCCGCTCAGACACGACGAGCAGTTGAGCACTCGATTCTCCATGACGCAACGTCACGAGCCGAATCCGCGTGAGGAAGTGGGCGGCTGAGTTGCGCCCATCTAAGCCGTCCAAATTGACCCTGCGCGATCCTGAAACCTGCCGTTCGTGAACAAAGCTCCGAACGGCGGTCAGAACGAATGATTCGAAAGGACGCTGCTTTACCGCCAAGTGAACTTGCTGACCTTCCCGCCTAGGGTCAGGCGGGCTGCTCGCCCGTCCAGTCCTGCACGAGCGCAGGCCAGTCGATCACGCGCGGGCTCTTACCGGTCCACACGTCCCAGAAATCAGGGTCTGAGGATTGCGGCCGATGTTCCTCTGCCAATTCGTCCATTTCAACCAGCAACGGGATCGGCGTCGCCCAACCGAGGAGCACGGCCTGACGCGATGGCAGACTAGGAAGCTCCTTCAGAAGACCTGCAACGTTATCCGGAACAAGGCGTCCGACCAACGCCTGGTCAAGGTCATTCACGATCCGATGAAGCAGGAAGGTGTTGCACTGGGCAAGGATGGTTGGCGACAGTTCGGACGGTCGCTGGGAAGAGAGCATGAGGCCTAGGCCGAACTTTCGTCCTTCGCGCGCGATCTTTTCGAACGTCTCGCGGCAGAGTTGCGCGGGGTTCTCAGGAACGCCATCATCGTTCCCGCCGCGGCGAACGAAGCTATGCGCCTCTTCTAGGACCAGCGTCGTAGGCAGCGGCTTTCCGTCCGGATGCAGCCGTCTGTAGCGCTGCAATGCCTCGAAGGTCAGTCGGCCGAGCACGGCGACAACGATATGGATGATCTCGGAGGGAACGAGAGAAAGATCTATGATCGCCACTTGACCGTTCGCCGACGCGTTGCTGCCGATCAGGTCGTCGAGCCAAGTATCGAAGCTGATCTGCGGTTCGCTGCCGACAACCTGCCCGAGCCGGGGATCTGCCATCATTCCCCGGATTCGCATGCCAAGCGTGCTGATGAAGCCTGCAAGCCCGCCCCCTTCTGTTGCGGCGATCCGCTCGAGGTGATCCGGCAACATCTGCACGTCGAAGGGGATCGGCGCATCCTCGGTGATTTGCGCGGCCGCCAAGGCATCCTCGACCTGATCGAGGAATGATTGCAGGGCAGCCTGAACGGATACGATCTCCTCGACGGCGAAGCTGTTGAACCAACCGTTGTTTCCGCGACGATTGTTGGCGACGTCTCGAATGGTCACGGCGATGTCGGTGAGCGTTGCCGCAGGGTCTCCGTCGAGCCGCGCGCTCATCGCGTCGCAATCCGCCGCCATGTTGTCCATCAGGTCGCCGCATTGGCGTCGTGGCCCGGCATCGCCTGCAAACGCCGCCGGTCCGCGCGCGAGCAAGGCATCGACCAGCAGCCTGTACGAGTGGATGTGCCGCCGAACCAGCGCCGCCGCCGGCACGCCGGCGAGATTGCCGCTTTTCAGGTCACGAAGGGCTTGGAGCAAAAGCGGTCGCTGTGCGCCCGGTCGGGCGAACGACACCGCTGTCCATTCATGGCCGTTCCAGAGCCAGGCCGGAAGGCGCAGTGCTCGCTCACCCTTCTGATCGTCGACAGGTGGCACACGGAAAAGCCGGACATTGTCCACGCGATCGGCGAACGCCTTGGCGTATTCCCCATTGGGGTCGAGAATAATGAACCGGGCGTTCGGCCCTTGAGCCGTGTTTGTCAGCGCAGTTTGTGCGGCGTCGAGCGACCACCGGATTAGACCCGCAACCGAGCAGGACTTGCCGCTGCCGGTATTACCGAGCACAGCGACGTGGCGCCCAAAAATCTTGTCTGGATCAACCATGATCGAGGTGTTCGCAGCAAGCGGCGAAGAGCCGATCCGGACACGGCGATCCTTGTCTTTTGCACCGACGATCGCTGCGATCTGTTCGGGTGTCGGTATAAGGATTTGATCGCCGACCGAGGGAAAAGCGACTACGCCGCGGCTGAGGTCGTAAACGCTGGTTCCTGCGCGGCGGTCGCGGCGCACGGTCAGCGTGCCGATCGGAGTGAGCGCCATTTTCCGCAGCGGGAACGGCAGGTCGATGAGGCCGAAGTCCTTTAGCCCCGAGCGTTTTGGAAATGGCGAGCGCTCGATGCCGATCCAAGTGACATAGGCCACTGTCGCGCCGGCCTCATTGGGTATCAGAACATAGCTGTTGAGGCGGGGAAAACTGGTCGGCGTACCTGTATTTAGTGCAGTTGATTGTGGAGCATCGAGATCGAGGAGGACGCGGATTTCATCGGACGAGATGGACTCGACCGTGCCGATGACCAGCTCGGACAACCGCTCGATCGGAGAGCTCATGCGACACCGCCCGGTTCAGCCGGCGCATCCGCAAACGGCGCCGCGACGACAACCGGGACATCGGTGAAGGCCCGGTTCTTCAGGAGCTCCGACATCCGTCCGGTGATATAGTCGAGCGCGGGCTTTGGCAGATAGTCGTCGACCAAACGCTGAAGGCTGCCGAAATGACGGCCAGCAAGGAGGCTGACCTGGGCTGGCCGGGTTTGTGTCAGGAACCCCTTGATGCGATCATCGAGATCGAACGCGATGATAACGAGATGCGCAGATGGCACCGACAGCATGTCGAGGAGCACTCGGTTGATGTGATCGTCACCAAAACCATAGCCGTAGGTGACGACGACGGAATTTGGCTTGCACGTCGCAGAAGCAAAATCTCGAAACAGCTCTGCATAGGGATATTGCGTCGTCTCTACGTCTTTCGCCGGATTTGGATAGATCATGACGGTATCGACAGGAGAATCCGGAAGGCTTGGATGATCCTCCGCCGCACCAAACGGGGTTTCGGCACGATAGATACGCCGCGTAGACTCGTCGAAGCGCCAATCGAGACTGCCGTGCAACTTCGTCAGGCGCACGACGCCTTCCATGAAGCGCGGTTCACCACGGATTCCTGGCGGATTATAGTGATAGTCCAGCTCGATACGCGTGTTGCGAAACAAGGGGCGCAAAGTGCCTACGAACCGATCGATGATGCGCAGGCCGGCATCGTCGCACCCGCGTTCGATCAGTCGGTCGTAGTTGGTCGTGAACACGTGCAGGCGCTCGCGTGACGCCGCACGGCTGGCGAAACTCAGAAGAAAGGACTGGAGCATGGCGGAGGCCGGCGCACTGTCGGCGTCGGCGATACCTCGTTCAGTCGCAAGCAGCGAGTAGAGGAAGGTCTCGATTGCGGAGTTGATGTCGGCACGGACGGATTCAGCAGCATCCTTATCAATGATGTCGAGCCCGTCGAGCACAGCGATGGCGCTGCGTAGCTGATCCTCGATATTGGCTTCGCCGCGCCCCATCTTCTTGGCGCTGGCGGCAGCATGATCCATGATTGCCTTTGCATGCGCCGAAGTGCCAGCGGCCACATCCATTCCCGTTGCGGCTACCCCCGCGGCGAATGCGACGGACGTCGTGAATCCGCTGCCGAGCAGCAGGTTGAGATGCTCTGCCTGAAAAACCGCAGATAGCCAGGGCTCGATCCGGCGACGGTGCAGCGCGACGAACTGATCGAGCTCATCAGCGTCCGTCGGAATGTCGTCGAAGGTCTCATTTGAAGATCCCACCCGGTAGCCGTGCGCCCTCCACTCCATACGTTCCCCCGACCTGTATTTATGAAGCTGTGCCACAACTGATCCGGTTGATCGAGACAAAATTGCTCCGAAATTCGAGCACGTTCCCCCGACCAATCCACGTGCCGCTAGATGGTTGGGATGCCCGATTATAGAACGATTGGTCGATCAGAAGGGCTGATCATCGTCCTCATCGAGGTCATCGTCTTCCTCCTCATCATTGTAGTCGTCATATTGGCTTGAGCGCTCTTCGATGGCGAACGCTACTGAGCCGAAGTTGTTCTCGTCGAGATCCTGGAAGACGTTCGGAAGTCTGTTGGGTGCGAACAGCGTGAAACCCTGCTGAGCGAGATCCTCGATGATTTCGTTTCCGAGCGTTAGGTTTGCGCTACCTGTCCATCGTCGCGACCGCCATTCCAGAAGCAACGGCCAATAGGGGCCAGACCCAGTTTCGTTCGTGACGATCTCAGCGGCAGTCTCAAATACGGCGGGTGCGACTAGCGTCTGCTCGACGCAGGAGAGCAGCGCCATCACGGTGAGCGGACCGCAATTCTGAACTATTAGATTGGCCGTTCTGGTGGGGATCTCAATCCCGAGCCGGATCGCGGCATAAAGTGCCCAACACACCTCACCATCGTTCCCTAGGCGCCCGTGCCGATCCAGTATCGCCACCATGATCGGCGACCATTCGGCAATTCCAAGGTCTCGGAACGCCAAGTGGCGCCAGACTATCAATCGGGCGACGTAGTCGATGGAATGACCGAAATGCACCGCAGCGCGCTTGAGGAAGGGTTCCACAACAGGCCATTGGGTGGCGGCGAGGTTGGACCGATCCAAGTGGCGGAGGGTGTACTTGAGAACCCCGTCGTCGTTGTTTCTCGAGGTGAGCGAGAAAGCGTATTCCAGCGCTGCACGAAGTCGCTCCGGAATGCGTCGATCAAGTGAATTGCTCGCGAACTCGAACTTAGCGGCGATGTCGGTCGGCCATGTGTCGGAAAAGGAAAAATTATCGGAGTAAATCGCCGTCTTCGCTTCGTTGATGTCCAACTCAAAAAACCGAATGGCTTCCCTGTAACGCCACAGTGCCTCCTCGGCTGCGGCGTGGGTGTCGGCACCGATCCAAACGTCGTCGACGTGCCGTATCAGGTCGCAGTTCTGGTGCCCGCCGCGGCGGACAAATTCTTGGTCGATCGCGGTGCCGATCACCTCCGCGACGTATCTCGAGGCGTCCGGTCCGACGGGAACGCCAACCGTCTGGCCGTCTTGCCCTGCCCGGACGATCAGGTCGAGGCGGTTGGCGTAACAGTTTGCTGAGGCCGGACTTCGGTCTGCCTTTGCAGCGGCCCGCCCGTGTACGGCCCAAGGAATCGAGTGGGTGTAGATCGTGTGGTAGAACCGCGAAATGTCAGTCCGCGCGACGAAGCGATACCGAGCAAGGCGCGATAGCCGAGCGCTTTCCAGCTCGGAATGCGATGCGATCGTTACTGCCCTGTCCATATCTGGATTGTGGACGGGTTTGGACAGGCTGAAGTCCGAAAGCGCGAAATGCTGCGTCAGCTCCGCCTCGCGGTCGGCGACAAAGCGCGCGAGATCGTGTGCCGTCGACGGATGGACGAACGAAAACTCACGACGCGTCATCCCGCGTTTGGACGCGTTGAACGGAGACGACCTAACCGGATGCCTTCCGTCTGTGAGCCATCCGTTGCGAGCCGCAAGGTTCGCGCCGATAGCAGCCGTCACGAACGTCGGCGGTAGGTTCTCGGGTAGATACCCTTTCTCGAGAAGGTCGTGCTTCAGTGCCATCAGCACTATGATGACACGATGAATTGATCATGGCCAACGGGACGCTGCTTTTGTCAAAAGCCGCCAATGGGACTCCCATAGCGGCTAGTCAGCTTAACGCCACTAAGGCTTTCGCGGCGTTGCATTCAACGCGATCTCGCGAAGTGGTACCACCCCCGTCAAAACGTCGGCAGGAGACATTATGGCCATCAACGAAGACGTCATGACAATCATCCGCATCCTCAACGAGGAAGGGTTCGGCGTTCTTGCCGGCGACGTTATGGTCGAAATTAGCCAGGGGCGAGACCAACGCGAGCTCGATGAAGAGTCGCTCGATACCGAGAAGGCGGATTACGATGCGCGAGAGCCGATCGCACCCGAGGATCAGCTTTCTGCAGCCATGCAAATTCTGCACCGCCGCCTCGTCGCACCGGCGAAGGCGCTTGCGGAGGCGGAGCGTCTGCTTGGTGAAATCGGGGAAGGAAATCCGGTCCGCATCCGATTCGTCGACCCCGTCGAAGGCACCGACAGGCTGGTCACGGCCCGCGACGACAATCCCGATTTTCCGCTCGGCCGCGACGACATTGGCCAGAGCGACGTTGCCGACAAACTCGAAAAACTGTTGGCACGGATCGCAACACCCCGGGCGATCGTCTGATGGCGCTCAGCTCCACCGCCGAGACCGAATTGCGCAATATGCTGCGCGCGTTTCGCGCGGCGCACGGACCGACCGCCGTGCCCAATGGCGATGGTAAAGCGCTCGAAGCATGGCTGCTTGTAAAGATTGCCATGGACGCCAGACGGACCGGTCACTGGACGGCCGAGTTACGACGCGGCGATGGCTCACCGCTCCCCGCTGGCCAGCCATTCGACTTGCCGGGAGGTCCGAGCCAGTTGCGCCCGAGCAATCCGTCAGGTCCGTGTTTCGTCCATCTCGAACACAATCTGCATGGCACCCGGCTCGAGATCCACGGTAGCCTGCAATGGAAGGGACGCAGCGATGCGCGGCACGAGTGCGATGTCTCGGTCATTCCGGCGCAGATCGCTGAGCGACTTCGGTTCAACGGTGGTGGCTATCCGCACGGACTCCCCGTTGCTGCCATCGAGTGCAAGGACAAGACGGGGGACGGCGTGCTCGACGAAACACGCCAGACGCTCGCACGGATGTTCGACCTTGCCTTAATCACGGCGCCGCAGGGCATTGGCGAGTGTCGTATTTTCGAGGCGTCTACCAACTCCCGCTGGGGAATTCGCAACACCACCTATCGCGGACTTTATTCGACCGGCACATTTGCCATCGCTCGCGCTGGCAATTTCCAGCCCGGCGCGCGGCGCCTGGCAACGCACTACTACATCGCAACGCTTGATTCGATTTACGCAGCGTCGGGAGCGTCGGTGGGCGAGCTGATGTCGCGATGGCGGATGACGCTCGCAGGCATTACTACCTTCTAAGGGGGCTCGTCTGGGTCGATCGAACATGGCGGCTGCCGTGACGCCTAGTGTCCAGCTTAATGACCTGGACGTGGCGGTTCTACTACGCAGCAGGGTAAGCTTCCGACAACCGTGTTCACCCGCCGGGGCGATCGGCTCCACGGCTCTCCATGGGCATTAACGACCATGGGTCGTGAGCAGATTGGCAGCTATCGGTAACGGTGCCCCCGGAAGCGGACAGACCGCTTTCGGCCCGCAAGTTCGAGCGCTCTGTGGCGCTCGAACAGCAGCACACTCCCCGTCGGCCATCCTGGCCGTAGGAGAACAACAATGGGATATTCGCCATACGATCCGGTCGCCAGCGTACGCAGGGCATGGAACGCCGGACGCACCGTTGGTGCCAAACGGGCACTGAAGCCGCAGCAGGTTTGGGCCATCCGCTTCTGGCTCGACCACGAGGGTAGGCTGCGGGACCGAGCCCTTTTTGATCTGGCGATCGACAGCAAGCTGCGCGGCTGCGACGTTGTGAAAGTCAAGATCGGCGACCTTGTCTGCGGCGGACGCATCCGGACGCGGGCGATCGTCGTACAGCGGAAGACGAAGCGGCCCGTGCAGTTCGAGCTTCTGGAGGCCGCACGGGCAAGCCTTCTGGCATGGCTGGAGCGACGTAGCGGAACCATCGACGACTATGCCTTCCCGAGCCGCATCGATTATACGACCCATCTGAGCACGCGGCAGTACGCCC
>DASYHX010000360.1:0-2759 GCA_035998065.1 Pseudorhizobium sp. | reverse complement strand
AAATACTCCGCCGGGCCGAAAGCCTGGCCGACCTCCACGATGAGCGGCGTGAGATTGGAGAGCACCAGGATGCCGATGCTGCCGCCAACGAAGGAGGCAACGGTCGTGATGAAGAGCGCGACGCCAGCCCGGCCCTGCTGTGCCATCGGATAACCGTCGAGGCAGGTGATAGCATTGGAGGGCGTGCCGGGCAGGTTCAGGAGTATGGAGGCTGTGGAGCCGCCATACTCGGCACCGTAGTAGACCCCTGCCAACATGACGATTCCGGTCGTCGGATCGAGCGAGAACGTCAAGGGCAGAAGAAGGGCGATCGCCGCCATCGCCCCGATTCCAGGGATGACGCCGATCGCCGTGCCGAGAAAGACGCCGACAAAACAGGCGATCAGGTTCTCGGGCATCAGCGCAGTGGAGAATCCTAGAAGGAGATTGTCCATCGCTCAGCGGCCTGAAAAGGCTGACACGGGAAGGCCCAGCCCGACCGAGAAAACCAGCCATACGACCACAGCAAAAATGGCCGAATAGAGCAGGAAGCCCGAGTAACGGCCATCGGTTTGTCCTGCATAGGCAAGGAGCATCGAGCCGAGCGTTGCCGGTATCATGCCGAACCTGTCGATGGTCATGATGAACCAGATGATGGAGCCGCCGACGGTCAGGAAGGGGCGCAGCGCGAATGGCTCTGCTTCTTCATTCCGCCCTCGAACCAAGGACGCGACGAGTCCCCAAAGACTGACGAGAACGATACCGCCCGCGAGCGCCAGCGGGAACGCGGCGGATCCTATGCGCGATCCTGCGCCGTGCCCGAAGTCGAGGGCGAGAACGATTGCGCCGAGACCGAAAAGCGCGAGGAGCGCCCAAGTCGACACGATGGCCATGGATGAACCTCGAAGGGATCGCCCACGGCGGATCGGCGCAAGCCTCTCCGCCGTGGCAGCGACGCACTCTGACTATTGCTGGAAGGCGGGATCTTTGAGGATTTCGCCCCACCACGCGAGTTGGTCCTTCATCTCTTCAGTGAAGGCTTCCGGGCTTTCGGAGGG
Source organism: Pseudorhizobium sp. (assembly GCA_035998065.1). GTDB lineage: Bacteria > Pseudomonadota > Alphaproteobacteria > Rhizobiales > Rhizobiaceae > Neorhizobium. The sequence continues at coordinate 1,722 of DASYHX010000360.1, read as the reverse complement.
CATGGGCTCGACCCCGATCGCCGCGAATTTTTCGACGACGGCATCATCATCATCGAGCGTCGCCATTGCCGCGTGCAGCTTGTCCACTGCTTCTTCAGGAATGCCTGCGGGACCAAGCAGCCCGAACCAGGAGCCCAGGACGAAATCGTCGAGACCGGCTTCTGCGGTAGTGGGTATGTCGGGCAGAAGCGCGCTTCGCTTCGCCGCGGCGACGGCCAGCGGGCGCACCGCGTCCGAAGCGATATGCGGCAGGAATACCGGGACGTTGTTCATGTATACCTGGAGACGACCGGCCACGAGGTCGTTCATCACGTCTCCAGCACCTTTGTAAGGGATGTGGACGAGGCTTGAGCCCGTGCGCTGATTGTAAAGCTCGCCTGCGACGTGCGCGACGGTCCCGACACCGCCCGACCCGAAGTTCATGTCGCTTCCCTCGGGCGTGGTGGTCAGCGCGATCAGATCCTCGAGGGTCGTGGCCTCCACGTCCGGACTGATAGCGATGAGGACCGAGGACACCACGGCGGTGCTGATCGGCGTGAAGTCCGCCATCGGATCATATCCCACGTCGCGAAGGTTCGGATTGACCGAATGCGACCCGGTCGTTCCGAAGATCAACGTGTAGCCGTCTGCCTCAGCCTCAGCCACAAGCTGCGCCCCGACCGAGCCGCCGCCTCCCCCGCGGTTTTCGACCACGACCGGCTGCCCCAGGGTCTTCTGCAGATGATCGGCCGTGATGCGGGCAATCGTGTCGGTGTTGCCGCCGGCGGAGAACGGGACGACGATCGTGATCGGCCGCTCTGGGAATTTAGCCCGCGCGCCTGCGGTGGCAACAGTCAAAGCCGTCAGACTCGCTGCCACGGCCATCAAATGTTTCAGCATGTGTTCCTCCCATTGTTTTGCCGGAGAGGAGCACCGGCGCATCCCGAATGCCACGATAAAAGCGTGATGTTCGTTGCGTTCTATTTATAGCGATCCGAACGAGTCGAGCGTCTGCCAAATTAACCCTCTGATCCTGCTGCATCTCTCACTGAGGGAGAGTGCGCGCCATTATTGACGGGGCCGTCGAACGATGAAACTGGTGTTGTGCACGTGAGGGAGATCGCACGCGACCTGCGGCGCAAACCCGGGAGTCAGGGAGCCAGGAGTTCAGGGAGATTGAGTTCGCCGGAGCATGCCGATCTTTCGCTGAAGCATCTACGAGCGTTTCTATGCGTGATCGACGCTGGAAGCCTCTCTCAGGCCAGCGAAGTGGCGCGGCGCAGCCCGTCCACCCTATCCCGATCGATCGCTATCTTGCAGGAACTCCTCGCAACGGCTCTCATCGACCGCTCACCGTTCGGCCTGGCAGTGACCGCTGCTGGTGATAGCGTCGTCAGGCGCGCGCGGATCGTGGAACGCGAACTCGGGCTTTGCCGCGACCTCCTCATCCGCTCGCACCGGGCGAATATCCGGTCGGGCGCGGCGCTCTTCAGGATGCAGGTGGACGTCGCCCATCTTCGCGCCCTGACGGCGGTCGTCGATTACCGGTCGGTGCAAAGGGCCGCACATCGGCTGGGCCTGTCCCAGCCAGCGGTTTCATATTGTCAAACGGCCTTCAAAATTGACCCCCGATCGGCGTCCAAAATTGACCCCCTGCGGCGATGGCTGCTTGCCCGGTCCGAGCGGATCGAAGCCGGAGGCGAAGAGGAGATCGGACCGGGCGCGTTCTGTGCTGGAAGGGCT
>DASYHX010000353.1:0-10742 GCA_035998065.1 Pseudorhizobium sp. | reverse complement strand
GGCGGCTATCTGACGAAAGTCCGCTGCACCTTCCAGTACCGCCCCATCCGACAGCTGTGTCACGGACTTGCGGTAGATCCGCTGCCAAGGCGTGGCATCCGCCGGGACGGCTGGAATGCCGTCCGCGCGGCGTCGCTCTATTTCCTCAGGCTCGACCAGCATGTCGCAGCGTCCCTGATTAAGATCGATCCGAATGATGTCACCTGTGCGGATCCAAGCCAGTCCGCCACCGGCGGCGCTTTCCGGAGACGCGTTGAGGATCGAGGGGCTATCGGCTGTTCCCGACTGGCGTCCGTCACCGATCGTCGGAAGGCTGGCAATGCCCTTCTTCAAGAGGTGATCCGGTGGCTGCATGTTGACGACCTCCGCCGATCCGGGCCAGCCCAGGGGGCCTGCACCTCGGATCACCAGGATGGTGTTTTCGTCGATGTTCAACGCCGGATCGTTAATGCGGTGATGATAGTCCTCCGAACCATCGAAGACGACCGCCTTGCCTTCGAAGACGCCTTCCCGGCCAGGCTCCTGGAGATATCGCTGGCGGAAGCCTTCCGAAATGACGCTCGTCTTCATGATGGCGAAGTCGAAGAGATTTCCTTTCAGAACGACGAAGCCCGCTTTCTCCTTCAAGGGCTGACTGTAGGGGAAGATAACCTCACGGTCAGTGGCTTCCTTGCCCTTCAGGTTCTCGGCCATAGTCCGGCCGGTGACCGTCGCACAGCTTCCGTCGAGTTTGCCCGCCTGTAGCAGCTCCCACATGATGGCTGGCGTTCCGCCGGCACGATGATAGCGTTCGCCGAGGTATTTTCCGGCGGGCTGGACATTCGCGAGAAGCGGGATGTCGAACCCGTGGACCTGCCAATCGTCAGGGTACAGGTCGATGCCGGCGTGCTTCGCCATGGCCGCGAGATGCGGCTGGGCATTGGTGGAACCGCCTATGGCGGAGTTGACGCGCAACGCGTTCAGGAATGCTTCGCGAGTCAAAATGTCGGAAGGCTTCAGATCCTCCCAGACGATTTCAACGGCTCGCTTGCCCGTGCGATAGGCCATCTGGCCCCGTTCGCGATAAGCTGCCGGAATGGCGCCGCATCCCGTCAGCGACATGCCAAGCGCCTCAGCCAGCGCATTCATGGTCGAGGCCGTGCCCATGGTATTGCAGTGGCCAACTGACGGAGCAGAGTCGAGCGCTGCCTGGAGGAACTCCTCCCGATCGATCTCGCCAGCGGCAAATTTGCGCCGCATACGCCAGATCACGGTGCCCGAGCCTGCAAGCTCGCCTTCATGCCAGCCGTCCAGCATGGGGCCACCGGAGAGGACGATGGCGGGGATATCGACGGTCGATGCCGCCATCAAGGCAGAAGGCGTTGTCTTGTCGCAGCCGGTGGTCAGCACGACTCCGTCGAGCGGATAGCCGTAGAGGACCTCAACCAGGCTGAGATAGGCGAGGTTGCGATCAAGGGCTGCAGTGGGACGCTTGCAGTTTTCAAACATCGGATGGGTGGGGAATTCGATCGGAATGCCGCCTGCATCGCGGATGCCGTCACGGACGCGCTTGACCAGTTCGACGTGGACCCGATTGCATGGGGTGAGATCGCTTCCGCTCTGCGCGATGCCGATGATCGGCTTGCCGGACCGCAACTCCTCCGGCGTCACCCCGTAGTTCATGAAGCGCTCCAGATAGAGAGCGGTCATGTCGATGTGGTCGGGATTGTCGAACCAGTCCTGGGAGCGCAGGCGGCGTGTCTTTGTTGTATCGGTGCTCATGGTCATTCCCGGTGGTGTGAATTGAGCTTCTCGAGGTGCAGGAGAAGGCCGCTATGATCCTGGTCCGCTCCGCCGTGATCGACGAAGTCGCGGAACTCTTGCTGAACCTGGCTGGTCAGCGGCAACGTCAAGAAGAGTTCCTCCGCCATTGCCATCACGGCGTCGAGGTCTTTCAGCTGATTGGCGGAAGCGCCGCCCGGTACAAAATTGCGCTCGATCATGCGGCCGCCGTGTAGCTCCAGGATTCGGCTTTCAGCAAAGCCACCACGGATGGCATCGCGAAAAGCGGCACGCGAAGCGCCGCCGGCCTCAACCAAGATCATCGCTTCGGCAACCGCGCCGATGGTGACTGCGACGATCTGCTGGTTGGCAAGCTTGCAAATCTGGCCTGCCCCGCTCGGACCGACATGGGTGACGCGCCCCAGAGCTGCGAAGACGTGCGTGAGCGCATCAACATCCGCTGCATCGCCGCCTGCCATAATTGCAAGCGTCCCAGCTGATGCGCCAGCCGTGCCGCCAGAGACGGGCGCATCGATATTGCGGATACCATGTTCGGCAAGTCTTGCCGCGTGGTCGCGTGCGATCGGCGGCGCAATCGAGCTACAGTCGACAAAGATTGACCCTTTTGTCATGGCATTGGCGACGCCCTTGTCGAACAAGACATCAGCGACAGCGGCACCGTTGGTCAGCATGGTGAAAACCACGTCGGCGCCGGTGACAGCATCAGCCGGCGACTGCGCCTGCCTTGCCCCTTCCGAGACAAGCGGCGCTGCCTTCGACGGGTCACGGTTCCACACCGTCACCGGGAAACCTGCCTTCAGCAGACAGCGCACCATCGGAGCGCCCATCAGGCCTGTACCGAGGAAGGCGATCTGTTCCTTCTTTGAACCACTCATGCGAGCTTGCCTCCGAGTTCGTCGTCGATGTGGACGCGGATGATTTCATCGAACGATTTTTCGGCAGTGAAGCCAAGCTCGGTTGCGCGCTTCGCCTCGAACCCGGGCGCCCATCCCGCCACCATTTTCATGATCATCTCGTCGGGCTCGCGGCGGATCAGTGCAACTGCCTTGTCGCCAGCCAGCCGGCGCAGGGCCTCTATCTGCTCGCCGACAGTGGCGCTCAAGCCAGGCATGGACAGGTTGCGGCGCGGGCCCACCTTGTCGAGGTCAATCGTTGCTCCATGGACCAGGAAGCCGACTGCAGACCGCGGAGAGGTATGCCAGTGTCTGACGTCTTCGGACACGGGAAGGACAGCTTCCTGCCCCACCAGTGGTTCACGCAGGATATTCGAGAAGAAGCCGGAGGCTGCCTTGTTGGGTTTGCCAGGGCGGATGCAGATGGTCGGCAGGCGAATGCCGATGCCGTCGAAGAAGCCACGACGGCTGTAATCCGAGAGAAGGAGCTCGCAGATCGCCTTCTGCGTGCCATAGCTCGTCAGCGGGGTCAGGTGGAACTCGTCCGGGATCGGGAAGGGCAGGGGAGCACCAACAACGGCGATCGAAGAGGTAAAGACAACGCGCGGCTTGTAGCCATCCTCGTTATGGGCCCGGCGGATCGCATCGAACAGGTAGCGAGTGCCGTCGAGGTTGATCCGGTAACCCTTGTCGAAATCGAGTTCCGCTTCGCCCGAAACGATCGCCGCCAGATGGAAGATCACATCTGGTCGAGTGGCGACGAGCTTTTCGGCCTCCCCTGGCGCGGAAAGATCGCCTTCGCGAGCGTCAACCTGGCCTGTGAACCCCGCCGGAGCGTCAGGTCTGACGACATCTACCAGCGTCAGCTTTTCCACTGGCTTCCCGCCAAGCACCTTGTCGGCCACGAGCCGCTGGGTGAGCTTGCGACCGACCATGCCTGCGGCGCCGATAATCAGGATGTGCATGAAAGAACTCCTCCGCTGAAACTGCCATCGCGCATGAGCCGCTGAGGCAGGAAAAATCCACCTTGTAAGGTTGTCTGATAACTTTATATGCTCAGCTTGGAAATATTTATTTCAGCGATGGCGGGCGAAGCTCAAAGGGTACGGGATGCCAGCTGACGCAGGAGAAGGGCCTTTGGTATGGCATTGGACGTGAGTGCATCAGTGGGTGAATGGCGCGTGGCATTGCGAGCAAGATTGGGCGACGACGTCGTGCTGAGCGCGCGCGACGAGATGATCCCATATTGTCGTGATTGGCACGGAGACGTGACGAGCGATGCGGTTGCGGTGCTGCGACCCCGGAACACGGAGCAGGTGGCGGAGGCCGTCAAGCTGTGCCGCGAACTCGGGCTTTCGATCGTGCCTCAGGGCGGCAATACGGGACTTGTTCTCGGCGGAATACCCGACGCAGACCAGAATCAAGTGATCCTTAGCCTCGAGCGGATGAACAAGATCCGGCAGATCGATGCCGATGATTTCTCCGCCGTTGTCGAGGCGGGGTGCATTTTGTCCGAACTCAAAGATGCCGTTGCGGAAAAAGGCATGTTCTTCCCGCTGGCCCTTGGAGCGCAAGGAACGTGCAGGATTGGCGGTAATGTTTCTACCAACGCGGGCGGCATCAACGTGCTGCGCTATGGGATGACGCGCGAGCTGATCTTCGGGCTTGAGGTCGTTCTGCCGGATGGGAGTGTTTTTGATGGCCTCTCGACCTTGCGCAAGGACAATCGCGGGATCGATCTCAAGCAGTTGTTCATTGGAGCGGAAGGGACGCTCGGCATCGTCACGGCCGTCTCCGTCAAGCTGACGCCCTATCCCGATCAGGTCGCAACCGCACTCCTAGGGCTCTCATCCCTCGACGACGCCATCAAACTTTTCCGCCGCGCGCGGCGGGATTGCTGTGACCTCATGTCGGCCTTCGAGTTCATGCCGCCGCTCGCCTTCACGTTGGCGAAGGAGGCGATGCCCGACCTGCCGATCCCCATCGCCGCCGACTATCCAGCTTATGTTCTGATGGAGATATCCGGCTCCGGCCTCGTGGACGTCGATGATCTGATGGGTCGGTTCCTGGAGGCGGTTATGGAGGAAGGCATAGTGGTCGACGGGACCATTGCGGCCTCGCAGGCGCAGGCACGCAATCTATGGCTGATACGCGAAGGTATGAACGAGGGGCAGGCGAAGCGGGGGATGCATCTGAGGACGGATGTCTCCGTAAAGCTGTCTCAACTCGCCGACTTTGTCGTTGATGCTGAAGCGGCGGTCGAGGCGGCTGTGCCTGGCACTACCTGCGTATCCTACGGTCACGTGGGTGACGGGAATGTGCACTTGAACGTGCTGCCGACGGCCGGGTCTACCGGGGAACAACGGATGGAGCAGATCTACAAGGCAAAGGCCGCCATTAACGCCATTCTCGACGGCTACCAGGGTAGCATTAGCGCCGAACACGGCATCGGACGTTTGAAGCGCGGAGACTTCGAGGCACGCCTGTCGCCGGTGCGCCGCCAGTTGCTGACGGCGATCAAGTACGCCATCGACCCCGATCAGATGATGAATCCCGGCTGCCAATTGAATTTTGTGCTGAACTCATAGAAGTAGGTGCAAAGCCAAGGGAGGGGCGGACGTGGTCGTTGCTGATTTTAATCAGATCCGGCGAAGTGAACATTTGCCGACGCGGATTGCTGCGCAGATCGGACGAGAGATACTGGAGGGTCGCATTGCTGCGGGTGAGAAGCTTCCGACCGAGCATCTGCTTGCCAAGACCTTTGGTGTCAGCCGGTCTGTCGTCCGCGAAGCTATCGCACAATTGCGCAACGAGGGGCTCGTCGAGACGCGGCAGGGCGTCGGCGCGTTCGCAACCGAGTTCGAGCGTCGCCAGTCTCTGCGTATCGAACACGGGGACCCGACGGATCGCATCGCATTCCACAATCTCTACCAGTTGCGTATTCCGCTCGAGATCGAAGCGGCGGGGCTGGCGGCCGTTCATCGGACCCCAGACGATCTTACGCGCCTGGATGAGACGCTCGACCAGATGACCGGGGCGGAGAAGTGGACGGAGCAGGGGATCGTCGCGGATCTGGCGTTTCATCGGGCCCTCGCAACGGCAACGCAGAACGAGTATTTTCCCTTGTTCACCAGCTTCATTGCGGAGCGGATTAGTCTCGCCATCCAGACTGCTCGGGCCAATGCCGTGCTTGAGGAAATCGTGGAAGTCACCATTGCCGAGCATGTCGCAATCCGCGACGCTGTGGCCAGTGGCGACCCTGTGGAGGCTCGCTTTGCAATGCGGAGTCATCTTACGCAGGCGGCGGCGCGTTTGGATCTGACGCTGGAAACATTTCGGGACGAAGAATGACTGCTGTATGGTCACGCAGTTTTATCCACATCGGCACGCGACGTCTGGACAGTTCAGAAAAGTCATACTAGAAAAGCGCACTTTTGTTGTCAGACATCCTGACAATCAGGGCGATTGCATTGTCTGCCGGGGAGGAAATTGGTGAATTCTCAGAAGGTGTTGAGCGCGCAGTCGATCCTGCCCCAAGACGTGGACGAGGCACTTCTAGTGGGCCGCGTCTGGTCGAAGGAGGCCGAGGGCCCGTGCCCGGTCTTACTCAAGGATGGGCGGCTGCGGGACTTGTCGTCCCTCTCGCCAACGCTGTCGGGCCTTCTGGAACTAGAAGAACTCACTTCTATTCTCAAAGATGCTGATCAATTTGCCGATCTCGGCCCGCTCGACGATTTTCTTGATGGCGCAGCCGGCGAACTTCTTGCTCCTGCTGACCTTCAGGCCATCAAAGCTGCCGGCGTCACATTTGCAGACAGCATGCTCGAGCGCGTCATCGAGGAGCAGGCAAAGGGTGATCCTCTGCGGGCGCAAGAGATTCGTGGGCGTCTGGCGCCGGTTCTTGGAGACAATCTTAAGGGTCTCGTCGCCGGATCCGAGAAGGCTGCCGAGGTTAAAAAGCTGCTTCAGGAGCTTGGTCTCTGGTCGCAGTACCTCGAGGTTGGCATCGGACCGGACGCAGAGATATTTACAAAAGCACAGCCCATGTCCTCGGTCGGTTGCGGTGCCCTGATCGGCATCCATCCCAAGTCGGACTGGAACAACCCCGAACCGGAAGTCGTGCTTGCGGTAACGTCCACCGGCAAGATCATCGGCGCCACTCTCGGTAACGACGTCAACCTTCGTGATTTCGAAGGTCGCTCCGCTTTGCTGCTGAGCAAGGCCAAGGACAACAACGCCTCCTGCTCGATAGGCCCTTTCATCCGCCTGTTCGATGGAGGCTTTAGCCTTGAAGACATCAAGAAGGCGGAGATTGCGCTGGAAGTACAAGGAGCTGAAGGCTTCACAATGACCGGGGTCAGCCCGCTCGCCGCAATCAGCCGCACGCCGGAAGATCTTGTCTCGCAACTGCTGAACGACAATCATCAGTATCCCGACGGGGTTGTCTTCTTCCTCGGCACGATGTTTGCGCCTGTGAAGGACCGCCGTGGGGCGGGCCTTGGCTTCACCCACGAAATTGGCGATCGGGTGGAAATATCGACGCCACGGCTCGGGCGGCTTATAAACTGGGTAGAGCACAGCAACCGCTGCCCGCCGTGGAGCTTCGGTATCGCGGCGCTGATGAAGAACTTAGCACAACGCGCGCTGTTGTAGGCGAGGCGGGAGGAGCCAATGCAAAGAGCCATCGATCTCTTCTACAAATGTCTGGAACTCCTCCTCATCCTGTTGCTCTCGGCAATGGCGGTGATGGTGTTCTTGAATGTCGTATTACGCTACGGGTTCAATTCCGGGATCAACATTTCAGACGAACTTTCGCGCTATTTCTTCGTGTGGCTCACTTTCATTGGCGCAGTCGTCGCCTTCCGGGAACACTCCCACGTGGGCGTCGAAACGTTGGTGATGCTGTTCGGGCGCAAGGGTCGGATCATCTGCATGATCCTGTCCAACATCATCATCATTGCCGTCTCCGCCATCTTCTTCTGGGGCACCTGGAAGCAGTCACCAATCAATGCCTCCATGTCGGCGCCGGTGACGAAGTTATCGATGATCTGGGTCTACGGAGTTGGCTTCTTTACGGGCGCTGGAGTCGTGATCATCGCGCTGGAGCGACTTCTGCGCCTGCTGACGGGCCGCGTCACCGAAGAAGAAATCGCTGCATTCGCCGGTGAAGATATGTCGGTAGAACATCTGGCGGAGCGTAGCTGATGACACTCGGCGTCTTTATCGTCTCACTGCTCGGCGCCATGGCCATCGGCGTGCCGGTGGCATTTTCCCTCATGTTCTGCGGCGTCATGCTCATGTGGTACATGGGCATGTTCAACACGCAGATCATTGCGCAGAACATGATCGCGGGTGCTGATACCTTCACTCTGCTTGCCATTCCCTTCTTCATTCTCGCTGGTGAGTTGATGAACGCCGGGGGCTTATCGCGGCGCATCATCGATTTTGCCATCGCCTGCGTCGGGCATATTCGCGGCGGCCTCGGGATCGTTGCCATCATGGCGGCCGTCATCATGGCCAGCATATCCGGATCCGCGGCTGCCGATACGGCGGCATTGGCCGCAATCCTGATCCCCATGATGGCGAAGGCCGGTTACAACGTACCGCGTTCTGCCGGGCTAATTGCGGCAGGCGGCGTCATCGCTCCTGTCATTCCGCCTTCCATGGCGTTCATCGTGTTTGGTGTCTCTGCCAACGTATCGATCACTCAGCTTTTCATGGCGGGCATTGTCCCCGGCCTTTTGATGGGCATCGCGTTGATTACCACCTGGCTGATCGTGGTCCGGAAAGACAACGTCCAGGCGCTTCCGCGGACGACGGCAAAGGTCCGGCTGCGCGCTACCGGGCGCGCGCTCTGGGCGCTGGGGATGCCCGTTATTATCCTTGGCGGCATCAAGGCGGGCGTCGTTACACCGACCGAGGCCGCCGTCGTGGCCGCCGTCTACGCGATGTTTGTCGGTATGGTAATCTACCGTGAACTTACACCGCGCGATCTGCCAGGCGTGATCCTCCGTGCGGCCAAGACAACCGCTGTCGTCATGTTCCTTGTGTGTGCCGCGCTTGTTTCTGCCTGGCTGATCACGGCCGCGAACATTCCGGCCGAAATCACCGGCTATATCGCGCCATTGATCGACCGGCCGATGCTGCTCATGTTCGTGATCATGGTGCTAGTGCTGGTTGTCGGCACGGCCTTGGACCTAACGCCTACCATCTTGATCCTGACGCCTGTTCTGATGCCAATCATCAAGCAGGCGGGGATAGATCCGGTGTACTTCGGCGTGCTGTTTATCATGAATACCTGTATCGGCCTTCTGACGCCGCCGGTTGGCGTTGTGTTGAACGTCGTCAGCGGCGTCGGTCGGGTTCCACTTGGAAAGGTAACAATCGGCGTCTGGCCATTCCTGGTCACGCAGGTCTTGGTGCTTTTCCTGCTCGTCCTGTTCCCGGACATCGTCATCGTGCCTGCACGGTGGCTCTACTGATCCACAACCCTCAGCAACCTATCCTAGGGAGGATAATACCATGAGAAAACTACTTCTTGCCACGACCGCCATCGCTTTCGGCCTTTCGGCCGCAGCTCCGGCTTTCGCCGAATTCAACGAGCGCAACATCCGCGTTTCGAACGGCATCAATGAAGACCATCCGGTCGGCAACGGTATCAAGGCTATGCAGGCCTGCCTCGACGAGAAGTCGGGCGGAAAGCTGAAGCTCACGGCGTTCTGGGGCGGCGCGCTCGGCGGCGACCTTCAGGCGACCCAGGCGCTCCGTTCGGGCGTTCAGGAAGCCGTTGTGACGTCTTCTTCGCCGCTGGTCGGCATCATCCCGGCACTCGGCGTGTTCGACCTGCCGTTCCTGTTCGCCAATGCCGAGGAAGCCTACGAGGTCCTCGACGGCGAATTCGGTGACATGATGAACGAGAAGCTCGAAGAAGCCGGCCTCGTTAACCTGGCTTACTGGGAAAACGGCTTCCGTAACCTGTCGAACTCCGTTCGCCCTGTGACCAAGTGGGAAGACTTCGAAGGGATGAAGGTTCGCGTCATGCAGAACAACATCTTCCTCGACACCTTCCAGAACCTTGGTGCCAACGCAACGCCGATGGCGTTCGGCGAAGTTTTCTCGGCGCTTGAGACGAACGCGATCGACGCGCAGGAAAACCCCTACGTTACGATCGACACGTCAAAGTTCTACGAAGTGCAGAAGTACGTCACAGAGACGAACCATGCCTACACGCCGTTCCTCTTCCTCTTCTCGAAGCCGATCTTTGACAGCTACACAGCCGAAGAGCAGGCAGCGCTTCGGGAATGCGCGGTCGTCGGTCGTGACGAAGAACGCAAGGTGATCCAGGATCTCAACAAGAAGTCGCTGGAGAAGATCAAGGAAGCTGGTCTGGAAGTGAACGTTCTGTCTGAAGAAGAGCAGCAGCGTATCCGTGAGAAGTCGATGGTCGTTTACGAGAAGCACAAGAACGAGATCGGCGCCGACGTGGTCGACAACATTCTCGCGAAGCTCGAAGAGATCCGCAAGTAAGCTTGGATCAGCAGGCCGCATCCGCTGCGGCCTGTACCTTGAACCCACAGCCTTCGGGCTGTGGGTTTTTTAGTGTCTGATCGTGGCGGCAAGGTCGTTCGAATGCTGCCTGGAAGGCTTACAATAAAGCCGCCCACGAGGGCGGCCTTATTAAACTTGCTCCTGCCGGGACCTATATAGGTTAGGCGATCTCAAGGGGCTGCGGCTCAATGCGCCTTTTCAGCATCTGCTCGCGGATGAAGATGAACAGGCCGGAGGCAACAATAAGAGCGGCACCCACCATCATGCTGGCCCGTGGCAGGTCGCCGAAGAACATCCAGCCGAAGATCACTGCGTAAAGCAGCAGCGTATACTGCAGAGGCGCGACTGTTGCGGCGTCGGACATCTTCAGCGCGCGATTGACGAGCATGTGCGCAGACATCGCGACGACGCCAAGAAGACCCAGCAGCAAAAGGTCCGTGGAAGACTGAATGGGTGACCAGTCGAAGGGGGCGAAGATCAGGCCTGCGATGCCGGCAGCGCCAGTCTGGAACAGAACCA
>DASYHX010000342.1:0-6795 GCA_035998065.1 Pseudorhizobium sp. | reverse complement strand
GGCCCGGCCTTGCAGCCCCTGCCCTGATCCTGCTGATCGCCGGTCTCCTGCTGCTTTGCTGCGGCTTCCTGCATCTTGCAGGTTACGTTGAGCACGGGCCGGTGCTGCTACCGGCCGGGGCCACCCTCCTGGCGGTCGGCTTCGGACTGATCACAACGATGATCGGCGGCACTCTGTTGCGGGCAGAGACGATGTCGCTGTCTGGAAAGTTTGTCGGTCTTGGGCTTTTGTCGCTTGTCGCGACGGCGCTTCTCGGCTTCGCCTTCGCTCTCGAACTCTCTGGCCTGGTGGCTATCGAGCAACTCCACACACTCCTGCCGAGCGGGATTTCTCTGCACGCCTTTTTCGGCCTTGTCGGCTGGATGAGTGTCAGTGCCTTTGGCGTGAGCTACAGGCTGCTGACGATGTTCCTGCTTTCCCCGGAAATGGAGCGTCGAACGACCCGCGCGGTTTTCGCCCTAGTCGCTTCCAGCATTGCGGCTGCCGGTATCATCGCACTCGCACTTTCTTTCGGCCGCGACGCAGCAGCGTCGATATATCTGCCCATCCTGCTGGCCGCGGGAGCCGGTCTGGTCTTTGGCTACGATGTCATGACCATCTACCGCGCGCGCAAGCGCAAGACGCTGGAGCTCAACAACATGACCAGCGCCATGGCGGTCGCTTTCCTGATGCTTGCCATCCTGCTTTCCCTGTTCCTGTTGCTGACGGGTCAGCTTGAGGATCGAATCGGCACCCTGCTTTATCTGATCACCTTTGGCTGGCTCTCCCTCCTAGGGCTCGGCCAGCTCTACAAGATCGTCGCCTTCATGACATGGCTGGAATGCTACGGTCCCGTTCTCGGGCGCAGACCCGTTCCCAAGGTGCAGGAGCTCGTCTGCGAAAGCAGGGGTTCAGCCTGTTTTTATCTTTATGTCGTGGCGGTCACTGCGGCGGTGGTGGCTTTGTTGCTCGGCGCGACCTCCGCCTTCCAGATAGCGGCCCTGGCGCAGACAGTCGCAGCTATAGGCCTCTCCATCGAACTCGTCCGGACCCGTCACCTGTTCTATGTTCGTGCAGGACAGGACGAGCCGGAGGCTGAACGACCACCGCCCCTCTTTCTGCCTGGCTCGCTCGAAAGGAGCTCACATCAATGACAGACTTCAAGACACTGGACGTCCGGCCGATCCTGCGCTCAGGGGGCGAACCCTTCCAGGCGATCATGAGCGCGGTGGAGGATCTCAAGCCGGGACAGGGGCTGAAGCTGCTCGCACCGTTCCGCCCGCAGCCCTTGTTTTCCGTCATGGATCGGCGTGGCTTCGGCTACGAACTGGAGGAGCTTTCCGGCGGCGAGTTCGAGGTTCGTTTCGTGCCCAGGCAGGACGTTGCTCCGGTCGACGTCTCCCCTGACGCTGCATCCCCCGATCTGTGGCCAGATCCGTCGGTCGATCTCGACCTCACCGACCTCGACCCACCCGAACCAATGGTGGAACTGCTGGCGCAAGCGGAGCGAATGGAGCCTGGCGAGGTGATCTTTGGGGTGCTGTCGCGCGAACCAATCTTCCTTTATCCCGAGCTTACCAAGCGGGGGCACCAGTGGGTCGGTAATTTTGATGCGACCGGGACCACCTACCGCATTATGATCCGTGTCGGCTCGAAAGCGCCATCGCCATGAGCATGGAGAGTTCGGCACTGATCGACCGTATCAGAGCGGGATTGAAGGATGTCATAGACCCCGAACTCGGCCGTGATGTTGTCAGCCTTGGCTTGATCTACACGGTCGAAGCAACGGATGCGGGGGCAGTGCACATCACCATGACGACGACCACCATTGGCTGCCCTGCCGCAGGTTTCCTCGTGGATGCAGTTCGCCATGCCAGCTCGACGGTAACGGGGGTCAGGTCGGTCGATGTGAGGCTGACGCATGAACCGCGATGGCAGCCGGAGATGATATCCAATCCGGGATAGCACTCGTCACGCATCGAAAAAGGCCGCCCGTCAGGCGGCCTTTCACATTCTCCCCGGGGTCAAAGGTCGCGATCAAGTGACCTTCCGCCGTACCCTGGTCAGCATCGGCCCGTATTCGACCAGGTAGAGCCCGAAGGCCGCAAGCCAGGCAAGACCGGAGGCGGCGTAAAGCGCCTGTGCGTGATCGGGCAGGAAATCTGCCGCGGGGCGCAGCACCGCAGCCAATACGATTGCCGCGTAGACGGCCGAAGTTGTTCGGGAGGCCGTCAGCACACGGCCGGTGTGTCCACGCGTCGCCCGCGTCATTACCGCAAGCATCATGGAGGCAATCGTGCCTACGGTCAGCACATGCAGTGCTGCCATCGAAGACGCGATCCCGAGCGACGCAACCGCAATTCCCAGAAAGCCGAGCGGCACGAAGAGATAGGCGACATGCAGCACCGTCACCAGGTGCTCCGACAGGGTCGTCCAGCCCCTCCAGCGCGTCAGCCGCACCAGATGCAGGAGAAAGGCGGCGGCTGCCAACATCGCAACAACAGGCCCCTCGGGAAGAAGAACCCAAGCCGCGAGGGCTGAGATGCCCACCAGAATGGCAGCGCTGTCCAGATGGCCGTAAGGGGTCGGAAAATCGGTTCGTCCGCTTTTGTTGATCCAGTTGCGCGTGAAGCTCGGGATGATCCGCCCGCCGATGATGGTGACCAGCACCACATAGGCAGAAACCGCAAGCTTGATTGCAAGCTCCGGATGCCCTTCCAGCAGCACCTGCAGATGAAAGAGGATATTGCCGGCGGAAAGGGCCGCCAGCCCACCAACCACCTTCAGGTCTTTCCACTTGCGGCCGGCTACCACCTCTCGCACGCATATGGCGAGAAGGACGGGCAGGAAGAGACTATCGACTGCGGCCGCAACTTCTGCGCCGACGAGGCCGGGTGCCAGAAAGACCAGACGCCCCGCGACCCACACCGAAAAGAGAAGGAACAGTGGCCAACCGGACACCGGAAGCCGCCCTGTCCAGTTTGGAACGGCAGTCAACAGGAAGCCGGCAAGCACGGCCGAAGAGTACCCAAACAGCATCTCATGCGCGTGCCAGTGCTTCGGTCCGTAGTCGGTTGCGATCTCGATCACTCCGCCAAGGCTCAATAGCCAGAGAAGCATTGCGACGACCGCCCAGATGGCTGCGCCGAGGAAGAACGGACGAAAGCCGTAAGAGAAAAGCACCGGCGCAGTCTGAGACAGCCCCCGCGGAATGCCGCCTTTTCTCTTTTGTTGTACCGCGTCAAAGGTCATTTGCAGTTCTCCTATTATCGAACCTCTGCCTAGTCGCCGCGGCCTCGTCTTTCTTTGTCATTCCGCAAGCAAAAAAGAGTGCCAATAGTTGTTCCGGATCAAAGATCAGTTTTGCGGATCGACTAGCTTCATCGTCAGAGAGACGGGGATGGCTCCGCCACTCAGTCCAGGAGAAAAGACGATGACCCAGTTCAATTTGACCAGACGTTCGATGTTGGCCGGTGCTGCCATTGCCGGCGCCATTGGTCCGCTTGTCAGCGCTTCATTTGCGGCTGCCAACGAAGAAGTTGCCCCGGTAACGAACCCGACCGATCTGTCTTCGCTGGAGCGCGTTAAGGTGGAGCTTGTAAAGCCGCCTTTTGCCCATCCTCACACGCAGAAGGCTGACGGCCCTCCGAAGATCGTCGAGTTTACTTTGACCATCGAAGAAAAGAAGATGATCCTCGATGATCAGGGCACAGAAGTACATGCGATGACCTTCAATGGTTCTGTCCCCGGCCCGCTGATGGTGGTGCACCAGAACGATTACGTCGAGCTGACGCTGATCAACCCAGACACCAACGAGCTGCAGCACAATATCGACTTCCACTCGGCAACGGGTGCCCTCGGTGGCGGTGCACTGACGGTCGTCAATCCAGGCGAGAAAGCGGTTCTGCGGTTCAAGGCGACCAAGGCCGGCGTCTTCGTCTATCACTGCGCACCTCCCGGCATGGTTCCCTGGCACGTCACGGCCGGCATGAACGGCGCCATCATGGTGCTGCCACGTGAAGGCCTGACCGACGGCCACGGCAAGGAACTGGCCTACGACAAGATCTACTACGTTGGCGAGCAGGACTTCTATGTGCCGCGGGATGAAGCAGGCAACTTCAAGAAATACGACAGCCTGGGTGAATCCTACTCGGATACGCTGGAGGTGATGCGCACCTTGACCCCGAGCCACATCGTCTTCAACGGCGCAGTCGGCGCGTTGACCGGAGAGGCTGCAATGACAGCTGCCGTTGGCGAAAGGGTGCTGATCGTTCACTCGCAGGCAAACCGCGACACACGCCCGCACCTGATCGGTGGTCACGGCGACTATGTCTGGGCAACCGGCAAGTTCCGCAACCCGCCGGACCTTGACCAGGAAACCTGGTTCATCCCCGGCGGTACCGCAGGGGCAGCACTCTATACCTTCGAGCAGCCCGGCATCTACGCCTACGTGAACCACAACCTGATCGAAGCCTTCGAACTGGGCGCTGCCGCTCACTTCAAGGTCACCGGCGACTGGAACGACGACCTGATGACAGCGATCGTCTCGCCGGCAGGTATATGACGGAAACAACGGATGCGCGGGCTGAGAGTCCGCGCATCCAGCCCTTAATGGCATGGTGACCGACAAGCACGGTCTCGCCCGAAGGAGGCGATCATGTCTGCCGTCGATCACAAACCCGCCCTTCCCCCTCATTTTCATACGGCGCTTCCCGTCGCTCTCCTGGTCCTGCTCTCCATGGGCATCGCCCAGCAGGCGGAGCTTTTCGAGCCTGCCCCGCCGACCGCCGTGCTTTTTCAGCCAGAGACCGTGACGATTGCGCCGCGCACCTTCACCTACCGCGGCGACGGGGAAGTGGTGAGAGGTATCTATCCCGTCGACGCCCCCTTGGTCACCGTGATCGAGAGGCAACCGCTGACGATCATGAAACATCATGTGAGAGTTTCCGAGTATGAGGCTTGTGTGCGGGAGGGGGCCTGCGTCGCTGCGGCCAATCCTGGCCTACATGGACAAGACGTTCCGGTGACAGGCGTGAGCTTTGACGACGCATCCGCCTATGCCCGCTGGCTATCGGAGAAGACTGGAGAGGACTGGGTATTGCCGTCCGATCGCCAGCTTGCCTTTGCTGGCGGCACGCGCTTCCCGGATGACGTTGCCGGCGTAGACCCCGACAACAAGAACCCGGCCTTGAAGTGGATCGCGGACTATGAGCGGGAGGCCGCATTGCGCTCCAACCGCGACGCGACGCCAAAAGCGACCGGAAGCTTTGGCGACAACGAATATGGACTGGGCGACTTTGCGGCCAATATCTGGGAGTGGACCAGCACCTGCCATCGGCGCGTTGGCC
Source organism: Pseudorhizobium sp. (assembly GCA_035998065.1). GTDB lineage: Bacteria > Pseudomonadota > Alphaproteobacteria > Rhizobiales > Rhizobiaceae > Neorhizobium. The sequence continues at coordinate 1,468 of DASYHX010000342.1, read as the reverse complement.
TCTACGACCATGGCGGACAGCGCTCCGTTGAAGAAATCTGCGGTGTTCGGGTTACGGTGGGACCACACCGGTCTCCCATGAGCGCCTTCATTCGCGATCCCAAGGGCGGGGGCTGCTCGGTCGGCACACCTCCGGATAACCTTGGCTTCCGTCTGGTCAAGACGACCAACTGGTACACGTCTTTGCAAGACCTGCTCCGTAAGACGCTCCGTTTCTGAGCGGTTGTCGCACCCCTGCCCTGCCGCTTTCGTCAGGCTCCCTGCTCGTGTATCACTGTGGCGGTGACAGGGAGTTTGGCTTGAAGATCGACAAGAGTCTGGTTCGTGATTTTTCGCTTTTCAAGGAGATGAGCCCTGAGAGCGTCGACGTGCTGTTGGGCCATGCTACCTCCAAGCGATATGTGGGCGGCGAGGCTGTCTTCGAGCAAGGGGGCTCCGCGACCCACTTCTTCCTGCTCCTCCACGGACGTCTCAAGGTCAATCAGGTTACCGCCAGCGGCCAGCAGATCATCGTCCGCGTCGTGCATCCAGGTGATCTCTTTGGCTTCGCCAAGGCGCTGCAGCGGAGTGACTACCCGGGTACCGCTGTCGCCGTAACCGACAGTGTCGCACTGGGCTGGCCCACCCACCTTTGGCCGGACTTCATCAATCACAATCCCCGACTAGCCGTTTCTGCGATGCAGACAATCGGCCAGAGGCTTGAAGAAGCCCACACCCGCATCCGTGAAATGTCGACGGAGGAGGTGGAACGCCGTGTCGCCCACACGGTCCTTCGCCTCACCAAGCAAGCAGGGAAGAAGGAAGAGGCGGGGATCCGCATCGACTTCCCGATTTCGCGCCAGGATATAGCCGAGATGACCGGGACGACGCTCCATACCGTCTCCCGTATTCTCAGCGCTTGGGAAGGGAAAGGCCTTGTGGAAGGCGGCCGCCAGAAATTGCTCGTGCGAGACGTTGTGGCCCTTTCTGCCCTTGCCGAGGATGTGAAGGATTAGCAGCTGACTGGTGGGCTTCGGGCACATTCCCGAACACCCTGGAGCCTTTGTAGAGCCGGAAGAACAGGATAGGCGAAAGAGCTTCGGCTGGCCGTTGCCCGACACCCCTAAGGTTCCCGGGCAAACCCTGTCTGTGCCAATCGATGCCGGGGACCGTCGGCAGAGGACCCGGGTTTGGTGGCTGGTGGCTGGCGGCTGAGGCTGCTCAACGGTGAGTTCTCCGTCACCTCGAGTGATCGCTCTCCCTCTTGCAGGTCCACCTACCCAGAACAGCAGACAAGTCTCGCCCTAGCATTCCTGGGCAAGAAGAGGTTCTGGCACGGTTTCTGGGTCTTTCCTGTTTTCCAGTCCCGACGGCCTGTGCGCGTACATCTGTCCAAAACGGTTCGACAGGAAGGCTTCAAGCCCGATCTCCTCCTGGCGGACGAAGCCGGTGGCCGGCAGTTGACCGTCAGCGAGCAAATCGAGCACCGC